>DBXA01000108.1:0-131 GCA_002309235.1 Christensenella sp. UBA1224
GGTTCGAGCCCTACCTGGGGAGCCAAGAATAAGGGGTCCTGAAGCATTTATGTTTCAGGGCCCCTTATTCTTGGCTCTTCTAATAGAAGGGCTCGAACGGGCAGGTAGTGAATGGATGCCCTGTGGGCATC
>DBXA01000108.1:218-15622 GCA_002309235.1 Christensenella sp. UBA1224
TTTTCAATTGAAGGGCTCGAACGGGCCGGTAGTGAATGGATGTCCTGTGGACATCCAGAGCCGGCCCCACCGAGCGGCATCGTACCGCAAGTTTCGATCCCTACCCGGCGGACAACTCAAATCACTGCAATTTCGGTGGCTTTTTTCATACAATCCCCATGGAATTCAGAATAATATCATTTGAATCTGGCGATTTTGAAATCTGACTCATAGGCTATGACCGAAATCTTGCAGGGTGATCACAAGGTCTGAAAAAACCAAAGCGGAAAATGTGGGGATTTATGATCAGAACATAAGGGTTTGTGCATGCTTATCCGATCTTACAAGACAAAACGGATGAGGTACAGTATCCTAAGCTACATTTCACTGTACCCCATCAGATACTCATCGATGCTCTTGGCTGCTTCCAGGCCTTCGCTGATCGCCCAGACGACAAGGGATTGGCCGCGCCTTGCATCGCCTGCGGCGAAGAGTTTGGGGATGTCTGTCTTATAGCAAACTGTTTTGATGCTGCCACGTTCGTCGGTTTCCGCGCCGAAAGCTTTGGCAATATAACTTTGACAGCCTGTGAAGCCTGCTGCGATCAGCAGCAGTTGGCATGGGAACATCTGTTCGGAACCGGCTACCTTGTCCCGGCCTTTCAGCTTTATGGTTTCGACAGCGCTTATACGTCCGTGACTGTCAGGGACAACCCTGTTCACTGTCGTCTCAAAAAGTCTCGGGTCGTGTCCGAACAAGGCGATGGCTTCCTGCTGTCCGTAATCGGTCTTAAGTGTTCTGGGCCAGTCCGGCCAAGGGTTGTCCGGCGTACGATGCACGGGTGGAGAAGGCATCATTTCAAGCTGGGTTACAGATCGGGCACCCAGACGGATCGCTGTGCCCACACAGTCGTTGCCCGTGTCGCCTCCGCCCACGATCATCACGTCGAGGTCTTTGGCATTGATGACTCCATACCCGTCCAGAAGCTGTTTAGTCGCTGCAGTCAGGAAATCTACGGCGAAATATACGCCTTCGGAATCGATACCCGGGACCTTCAACCCTCTTGGCTGTTTCGCGCCGCAGCACAGAAGCACCGCATCGTATTTGCTGAGCAGTTTTTCAGCGGGTATATCTCTACCGACATCCGCATTCAGTTCAAAGCCTACTCCGCTTTGCTGCATGAGCAAAATTCGCCTTTCGACGATGCGCTTGTCCAACTTCATGTTTGGGATACCGTACATCAGCAGCCCGCCGGCCCTGTCACTCTTTTCATACACGGTCACATTGTGCCCGCGCCGATTGAGCGCCTGAGCGGCGGCAAGCCCTGCGGGACCGCTGCCGATGACGGCAATCTTCTTGTCTGTCCTGTTGACAAGCGAATCTGCTTCTATCCAGCCGTTGCCGAATGCCTGCTCTATGATGTATTTCTCGTTGTCGCGCACGGTAACACTGTCGCCGTTCATGCCGCAGGTACAGGCAGCTTCACAGAGCGCAGGGCATACGCGTCCCGTGAATTCCGGAAACGGATTGGTTTTGAGCAGTCGGCTGAGCGCGTGTCTGTCATTGTGTAGATACAGCATATCGTTCCATTCGGGGATTAGACTGTGAAGCGGACAGCCTGTAAACATACCATCCAATTTCATACCGCTCTGACAGAACGGCACGCCGCAGTTCATGCACCTGGCTGCCTGCTGTCTGCGAGTGGAAGGGTCAGACGGCATATGGAATTCTTGGAAATTCTTTATTCTTTCAAGCGGATCCACATCCGCCGTGTCCGTGCGGCCATAAAGCAAGAAACCGTCTTTTTGTCCCATATCTCTACCTGCTTTCCGCAAACGTCCTGAATGCCGCAAGTTCTGCTTCCTCACGGCTCATATTTTGAGCTTCGAACGAGGCAATCAGATCGATCATATTTCTGAAGTCGCGCGGAATGATTTTCTTAAACAATAGAATGTATCTGTCAAAACTGTCCAAGATCTCCTTTGCCTTCGCTGAGCCGGTTTCAACACAGTGCTTTTGCAGCATCTCCTTCAGCGTTTCCGTGTCATACTCAGCGGTGAGCGGCTCAATGTCTACCAGCTGTTTGTTTACTCTCAAGTACAGATCGTGCTTTTCGTCCAGCACGTAGGCTACGCCTCCGCTCATGCCCGCTGCGAAGTTTCGGCCTGTGCGGCCTATGATCGCTACACAGCCGCCCGTCATATATTCACAGCCGTGGTCGCCTACACCTTCTACTACAGCCGTGGCTCCGGAGTTTCTCACCGCGAAGCGCTCGCCTGCCATGCCGCGCACATACGCTTCGCCGCTTGTCGCGCCGTAGAGCGCCACATTGCCTGCGATGATGTTTTCATCTGCCTTAAATGTGGACTGCTTGGGCGGGAAAAGCGTCAGTTTTCCACCGCTCAGTCCTTTGCCGAAGTAATCGTTGCAGTCGCCTTCGAGCCGGATGGTCACGCCCTTGGGGAGAAAGGCACCGAAACTCTGCCCCCCGCCGCCTGAAGCGTTGATAACGAAACTGTCTTCACTGAGGGAATTGCCCCGTATGCGAGTGATCTCGCTGCCGAAGATCGTACCGAACGCCCGGTCGATACTGGAGATATGAAGACTGATCTGCTGCGGTTTAGTACTCTGTATACTCAGTTTTTTGAGCAGAATGGTCTCATCCTTCGTTTTCTCGGTGCTGAAGTCGAACGCGTTTTCGGGTACAAAGCTTTCATTTATGCTGTAGCCGACTATACGGGACATATCTATCGTAGAAGCGCGAGGAGCACTCTGATTTTGGCGGACCCTGAGCAGATCGCCCCTGCCAACCATTTCTTTTATACTCCTGAAACCAAGGCGTGCCATGATCTCTCGCAGCTCAGCAGCCACGTAGACCATAAAGTTGATCACATGCTCTGGCTGTCCTTTGAAACGCTTCCTGAGTTCGGGATTCTGCGTGGCGATGCCCACAGGGCAGGTATCAAGGTTACACACACGCATCATCACGCAGCCCATACACACCAGCGGCGCCGTCGCGAAGCCGAATTCCTCAGCGCCGAGCAGGCAGGCGATGGCTACATCCCTGCCGCTCATCAGTTTTCCGTCAGCCTCTAATGCGACACGGCTGCGCAGGCCGTTCAGGTGCAGTGTCTGATGCGCTTCGGCAATTCCCAATTCCCATGGCAGACCCGCATTGTGCACGGAGGTCCGCGGCGCCGCCCCGGTACCACCGTCCGCGCCGGAGATCAGGATGACCTGAGCGCCTGCCTTGGCCACACCCGCTGCAACTGTGCCGACACCTGCTTCGCTGACAAGCTTTACGGCGATTCTGGCTTTGCGGTTTGCGCATTTAAGATCATAGATCAGCTGGGCAAGATCCTCGATCGAATAGATATCGTGATGCGGAGGTGGAGAGATCAGGCTCACGCCGGGCGTTGACAAGCGCGCGTGTGCGATCCAAGGATACACTTTCTGCCCTGGCAGATGCCCGCCTTCGCCGGGCTTTGCGCCTTGCGCCATCTTGATCTGTATCTCCTCGGCGCTCATCAGGTATTCGCTTGTTACGCCGAAACGTCCGGAAGCTACCTGCTTGATCTTGGAACACTTTATTGTGCCAAGCCGATCTTTCTCCTCGCCGCCTTCACCGGTATTGCTCCTGCCGCCCAAACGGTTCATGGCTTCGGCGAGACACTCGTGTGCTTCCCGGGAGATCGAGCCGTAAGACATCGCGCCGGTTTTAAAGCGTTTGACGATCTCTTCGATGCTTTCCACTTCCTCAAGCGGTACCGGTTCACACTTGTCAAAAGCGAATTCAAGCGTGCCCCTGAGCGTGTGCGGGCGCGTTTCGTCGTCCACGCGCCGGGTGTATTCCCGGAACAGATCCATGCTGCCCTGCCGTACCGCACGCTGCAGAGTTACGATTGTTTGGGGATCATACAGGTGATCTTCCTTGTCGCTGCCGCTCCTTAAGCGATGGCAGCCTGTGGAGTCGAGCGTGGTATCGGTAGTGAGTCCCAGCGGATCGAATGCCTTGTCGTGGCGGAAGATCACATCGTCGTTGATCTCCTTAAGCCCTATACCGCCTACGCGCGAAACGGTATTGGTAAAATATTCGTCGATCACGTCCTGGCGGATACCGATCGCTTCGAAGATCTGCGCACTCTGGTAGGATTGCAGCACGCTGATGCCCATTTTGGATGCCACGTGGCTTACCCCGTCTACAGCCGCGTCAATATATGCCTGTTTTGCCGCCTCGGGGTCTCTGTCCAGCAAGCCTTTTTCAATGAGTTCGTCCACACATTCCAGCGCTAAGTACGGGTTGATCGCTCGTGCGCCATAGCCGAGCAGCAAAGAAAAATGATGCACGTCGCGCGGATCGCCGCTTTCGAGGATCACGCTCACGGCGGTGCGCCTGCGCGTGCGCACAAGGTGTTGCTCGAGCGCGGACACAGCCAGCAGGGACGGGATCGCCATGCGATTTTCGTCTACGCCTCTGTCAGACAGTATGAGCACGTTGCAGCCGTTTTTGTAGGCGCGATCGCACTTGATGAACAGATCGTCGATCGCGCGCTTCAAGGATTCACTTCTGTAATACAGCAGGGAGATCGTCTTTACACGCAGGCTCGGCTGTTTCGCGTCGCGTATCCTCTTAAGCTCGCTGTTGGTTATGATCGGTTTTTCGAGCCGGAGTACTGCGCAGTTTTCGGGCCTGTCTTCGAGAATATTGCCGTCGCTGCCTACATAGACGGCGGTATCGGTGACAATCTTTTCCCTCAGCGCGTCGATTGGCGGATTCGTGACCTGGGCGAACAACTGCCGGAAATACGAAAACAAAACCTGATGCTTGTCGCTGAGCACCGCAAGCGGTTCGTCGGCACCCATCGAGACGATTGGCTCGGAGGCGTTTTTCGCCATGGGTAGAATGACGTCCTTTACATCCTCATAGGTATAACCGTAAGCCTTGTACAGTCTGTCGCGTTCCTGCTGCAGCATGGGCTTCGTCAGATGATCCTTCAGCGGCAGGTCTTTAAGCTCCAGCAGATGACTGTCCAGCCATTCTCCGTAGGGCTTGCGCGAAGCATAATTTTCTTTGATCTCTTCATCGCTGATGATGCGTTTTTGCAGCGTGTCAACCAGCAGCATGTGTCCAGCGCGCACGCGGGATTTCAGTACGACTTTTTCAGGTTCGATATCGGCAGCCCCTACTTCACTTGCCAGGATCAGCAGATTGTCGCTGGTGACATAATATCTTGCCGGGCGCAATCCGTTCCGGTCCAGTACCGCGCCTAAGACATCACCGTCCGAAAACAGGATCGCCGCAGGTCCGTCCCATGGCTCCATCATCGTAGCGTAATAGCGGTACAGATCGCGGCGTGTGCGCGAAATGTCCCGTTCGTTCTGCCAGGGTTCCGGTATGGTCATCATGACCGCCAGCGGCAGCGGGATACCGTTCATCATCAGAAATTCCAGTGTATTGTCGAGCATGGCAGAATCGGTGCCCTCGGCGGAGATCACCGGCAGCACCTTGTCCATGTTCTCACCAAGCAGTTTGGAATGCAGTGTCTCTTCCCTTGCGATCATGCGGTCGACATTGCCGCGTATGGTGTTTATCTCGCCGTTGTGCAGGATCAGGCGGTTCGGGTGGGCTCTTTCCCAGCTGGGAAAAGTGTTCGTCGAAAAACGCGAATGCACCATCGCGATGGCTGACGTGAAGTTTGAGTCTGTAAGGTCGGGATAAAAAGCCCTGAGCTGTTTGACCAGAAACATGCCTTTGTATACGATGGTGCGGCTCGACATGGAGCAGACATATACATCGGAGGAACTCAGTTCGAATTCGCGCCTTGCCACATAGAGCCTTCTGTCAAACGCCAGACCGCTCTCGGTGTCTGAAGGTCGCGCGATAAACGCCTGTTCTATGACCGGCATGCAGCTCAGTGCACGTTCGCCGAGCGTTTCCTTTCGGACAGGCACGCTTCGCCAGCCTAAAAAGCGCATACCTTCCTTCTCGACGATGACCTCCAAAAGCTTGTGAGCCTGCGCACGTTTAAGCTTTTCGCGGGGCATAAACACCATTGCTACGCCGTAATCGCGTTCATCAGGCAGGTCAAAACCCAAATCGATCCTCGCGAAAAACGAATGGGGGATCTGGACCATGATGCCAACGCCGTCGCCTGTGCTGCCGGTGGCGTCCCTGCCCGCGCGGTGCTCGAGCTTTTCTACGATACCCAGGGCCATATCAACGTTGTGCCTTGTTTTTTCGCCGTCAATAGAGACCACGGCGCCTATGCCGCAGGCGTCGTGTTCGAATCCGGGTTCGTAGAGCATATGCGCAAAGGGGTTTTTATCCATAAGGGTCAATCCTTCTGTAAATCGTTTATGATCTGCCTTGCGATGCCGGCAAGCGGCTGTCCGCTCGCCATACTGAGTTTTTGCAGGTGGCGATGCGCTTCGCTTTCACTCATGGAACGCTTGTCCATGAGCATCTCCTTGGCATAGGAGATAAGTTCAGTCTCAGCGCTCCCGCGTTCCGCTTGGGGACGGTTCATTTCTTCCAATTGGTTGAGCATTCGCGCGGAGGCGCAAAGGTCATAGCGGTTGATGGGCAGCAGCAGGCGGAAAACACGGTTGTTTTCGCACATTTCCATTTCCTGGGGTTTGGCGATAACGAGCATGTAGCCTTTGCCTTCAAGGTCATCGTATAATTCGTCCGCCGTCATATCGGGAAATTTTATCCCGCACAATACAACGCCGCTGCCCATATACCTTACCTGGCGTATGACCTCTGCACCTGTGCGGCACACAGCGCGAACGGTCAGAGCGCCGCTGAGCAACACCTCAGATATGCGCTTTGACACCGTGTCCGATTCAAATGCCACAATCAGTCGACTCATACGCTGCTCCTGTCATACGTTTTCTGTCTATGTGATCAATACATTATCATATAGCGGGAAATCTCCCAGTCGCTGACATATGTGCGGTAGGAATCCCATTCTTTGAGTTTGCCTGCGATATACTGACCGGTGATATGATCACCCAGCGTTTCCATAATCAGTTTATCCTGCTGCATTGCCATGATCGCACTGTGGAGCGAGGAGGGCAGTGAGCGGATGCCCTTGGATTCCCTCTCCTCGGGGGACATGGTAAAGATGTTGCCCGTGATTTCGGCGGGCGGAGTCATGCCTTTTTCGATACCGTCGAGTCCGGCGGCCAGGCATACAGCCAGTTCAAGGTACGGGTTGCAGCTGGGATCCGGGCAACGCAGTTCAAGGCGTGTTGATTGACCGCGTGCTGCGGGAATTCTGATCAGCGCGCTGCGGTTTGAAGCACTCCAGGCGGTATAGCACGGCGCTTCGTAACCGGGCACGAGCCGTTTGTACGAGTTTACGAGCGGGTTGGTGATCGCTGCCATGCCATGAATGTGGCTGAGAAGTCCGGCGATAAAGCTGTACGCAGTTTTTGAAAGCTTTTTGCTGCCGTCTGGATCGTAGAAGGCATTCTTCCCGTCTTTAAAAAGGGACATGTTCGTGTGCATACCGCTGCCGTTGATGCCGAATATCGGTTTGGGCATGAACGTCGCGTGCAGACCGTTTTTCTGTGCCAGTGTCTTTACCGCAAGCTTAAAGGTCATGATATTGTCCGCAGCCGTCAGTGCGTCGGCGTATTTGAAGTCGATCTCATGCTGGCCGGCGGCGACCTCGTGGTGGGACGCCTCGATCTCAAAGCCCATCTTTTCCAGCGCCATGCAGATCTCGCGGCGTGTGCTCTCGCCGTGATCGAGCGGTCCCAGATCGAAATAACCGGCTTCATCATTCGTGGCGGGGATGGGCTTGCCTTTGTCGTCCGTCTGGAACAGGAAGAATTCGCACTCCGGGCCTACATTAAAGGTATACCCGAGATCTGCCGCCTTTTTGAGCACGCGTTTGAGCGTGCCGCGCGGGTCTCCCACGAAAGGAGTTCCGTCGGGGTTGTACACGTCGCAGATCAGTCTGGCCACTTTGCCGTGCTGGGGTCTCCAGGGCAGTATGGTGAACGAGTCGAGATCGGGATACAGATACTGGTCGCTCTCCTGTATGCGGACAAAACCTTCTATAGAGCTGCCGTCGATCATGATCTCGTTGTTTACGGCCTTTTCAATCTGGCTTGCGGTGATGGCTACGTTCTTGAGCTGACCGAAAATGTCGGTAAACTGCATACGGATAAACTCGACGTCGTCCTCCCGCACCATACGGATGATATCTTCCTTTGTATACTTGCTCATCGTGCTTACCTCCGAAATCTGAATCAAAATAAAAGGGCAAGGGGGATTCCTCACAGAAGCACCCTTGCCTTGCAATGCGGGTATGATACCACACGCGGCATCGCATGTCAATTCGTTTTGCAGGATTGGACTGTAAAGTTTTCGTTTTATAGCCACAATGCATGAAAAAAACTATATTCCAAACCGGAATTGGCTTATTTAATTTCGAATCCTGCAAATTAAGTATTCATTAAATGCTTGACAGGTCATGAAGGCCGGGTGTATACTTTCGCACGAGGCAAGGGTGCCGGAAACGTATTGAGACGTATCGGCATCCTTGTCTTTTTATTTGGGAAAATGTTCAAACAAAAGCGTTTGGTTCCCGGAGCAGGAGGATAACAAGATGTGTTCGATCATGGGTGTCGAAAGCAGTAAGATCACGCAGGAAGAGTTCGATTCTCTTCTCAGCCGCACCGCTTCCCGGGGACCGGACATGACAAAAGTGGTATTTACGCCCCGGGGCCCGCTGGGTTTTGAACGGCTTAGCATCATGGGGCTGACCGACAGCGGTATGCAGCCTTTCGAGTTAAACGGAAATTTCGTAGTCTGCAATGGCGAGCTCTACGGCTTCCGCCCCATCAAGCGGCGCCTGGAGCAGCGTTATGCGTTCAAAAGCGGCTCCGACTGCGAGATCCTGCTGCCTCTGTATGAAGAATACGGGCTTGAGATGTTCAAAACGCTGGATGCGGAATTTGCTCTCATTATATATGACGCTAAGCGGAACAGTTTCGTCGCGGCGCGCGATCCCATAGGCATCAGGCCCCTGTATTACGGTTTTACCGGGGACAAGAGCATCGCCTTTGCCAGTGAGCCAAAGAACCTTATCGGCTTATGTGAAACGATCATGCCTTTCCCGCCGGGACACTACTGGGCGGACGGCAAATTTTCCCAATATGCTGACCCGGCGCTGATCGGTCAGTTCACGATGAGTGAGGAAGCCCATGTGTGCGAAAAACTCAGACGCCTGCTGATCGACGGAGTGGAGAAGCGCCTGGACGCCGACGCACCGATCGGTTTCCTGCTCTCTGGCGGACTGGATTCTTCTCTGGTGTGCGCGATCGCGCAGGGCATACTGAAAAAGCCTATCCGCACCTTTGCCATCGGCATGGATATCGATGCGATAGACCTGAAATATGCCCGTATGGCCGCGGATTATATCGGCTCAGAACACACAGAGGTCATCATCTCGGAAAAGGATGTGCTGGATGCTCTGCCCGCCGTGGTGGAATTGCTCGCTTCCTGGGATATCACCACGATCCGCGCGAGCATAGGCATGTATCTCGTGTGCAAATACATACATGAAAACACGGACGTGCGCGTGCTGCTGACCGGCGAAATCTCCGACGAGCTGTTCGGCTACAAATATACGGATTTTGCACCGAACGCCGCCGCGTTCCAGGAGGAAGCCGAAAAACGTATTCGCGAACTGCACATGTACGATGTGCTGCGCGCTGACCGCTGCATATCGGTGAACAGCCTGGAGGCCCGTGTGCCTTTCGGTGACCTGAAGTTCGTGCGCTATGCGATGAGCATCGACCCCGAACTCAAAATGAACACTCACAACATGGGCAAGTACCTGCTGCGCAAGGCCTTCGCGGATGATCGCATCCTGCCGGACGAGATCCTCTGGCGGCAAAAGGCGGCGTTTTCCGACGCGGTAGGGCATTCGATGGTCAGTGATTTAAAAGCGCTGGCGGAGCGCAGCTACACAGACGGGCAATTCAGGGAAAAAGCAGCGCAGTACGATTATTGTCCGCCCTTTACAAAGGAAAGCCTTTTGTACCGCGAGCTTTTTGAGCGCTTTTATCCCGGCCAGGCGCGCATGATCAAAGACTATTGGATGCCCAACAAGAGCTGGCCGGGCTGCAACGTGGACGATCCCTCCGCGCGCGTACTTTCAAACTATGGAGCCAGCGGGGTTTAAACTTTCGGATGAGGTATGGTATTGTACGGTACGAAGGTGGACCGAACGAAAAAACCTTTCGACAACATCTCATCACGGAGAAAACGAAGGAGGTTTGATGATGGCATTTTCGGCTGTCAACACAATCCGGGTGTTTTCGGTTCGGCGCCGGTGTTCTTTATGCAGGCGGGCTTTGCTATGTGAGAAGTGAGCTTCATCCGCGCAAAAAAACACAGCAGCATCCTGATGAAAAAACGGATGGATTTCTGCATCGGCACGCTCTTGTACCGGCTGTTCGGCTTTGGCATCATGTTCGGGACCGGCATGGCGGCTTTGGCTGGACAGATCCGTTTATCATGCGTGAATATGGCAGCGCACTGCACCATGTTCGCGACGATCGTTTTTGGCGCACTGCCTGTATTCGGAGGCGATCTGGTTGTTTATCTATCATGTTTTCGGACACTGGATCCGGAGCGGCGATTGACCGGCCGGGCTTGGATCACAAGATTTCGCCGACTCCGCCGCAGCGCATACGGTGAACAGCGTGTGTGTCCTGATCGGCGCGATAATGCCGGGTCCGCGCATCGGCGACGGCAAGATCTTTGTCACCGACGTCGAGAATGTGGTGTGCGTGCGGACCGGAGAACAAGGTTGTGACGCACTGCAGTCCGATTGACTTATAAATCGGGGCGTCATATAATAACATGCTGTAAATATGGCTGTTCAGCGAAAAAGCTGCGCAGCAGTGAGGTGTGATTATGAATAACTGTGCGATCGTCGGCATCAACTGGGGCGACGAGGGCAAAGGCCGGATGGTTGACCTGCTTACCGAACACTTCGATGTGGTCGTGCGCTATCAGGGCGGCGGCAACGCCGGACACACGGTCGTGAACGAGAAGGGCAGATTCGCGCTGCATCTGCTGCCTTCCGGTATCTTCAGAGACGGCGTAGTCAACATCCTTGGCAACGGCGTTGCCCTGGACCCGGAAAACCTGCTGGGGGAGATCAAAGCCGTCATGTCACAGGGAGTGGGCATCTCGCCGGACAATCTGAAGATAAGTGAACGGGCGTCCCTGCTGTTCCCCTGGCACAGAGATCTGGACGAACTGGAAGAAAAACGATTGAAAGACAAAAAGTACGGCTCTACAAAACAGGGGATCGCGCCGTTTTATTCCGACAAGTACCAGAAAAAGACCATTTTGGCAGGGGAACTGTTCTTTCCCGACGAACTGAAGGCGCATCTTGCCGATCTGCTGGAATGGAAAAACCTCATTCTTACGAATGTGTACGGCGCGAGGCCCTATACGATAGAAAGCTTGAACGATTGGATACGCGATTACTGCGAACCGCTCAGACCTTTCATCTGCGATACCGGCGCGTTTTTGAAGCAGGCGAAGACACAGGGTAAAAAAATACTGTTCGAAGCGCAGTTGGGAGCGCTCCGCGATCTGGATTACGGTATTTATCCCTATACGACTTCTTCCAACACTCTGGCTGCTTTTGCCCCTGTAGGCGCGGGGCTTCCGTCGCTGCGCCTTGACGAGGTCATCGGTGTGGTAAAGGCCTATTCCACCTGCGTCGGAGAAGGCCCCTTCGTATGCGAGATGTTTGGAGATGAAGCCGTAAAGCTCCGGGAAGCCGGACGGGAATACGGCGCCAAGACAGGGCGCCCGCGCCGGGTAGGGCCAATAGACCTCGTTGCCACCCGCTATGGCATCGAAATCCAGGCGGCTACGCAGATCGCTCTTACAAAGCTCGATGTGCTGAGCTATATGTCCGAAATACCAGTATGCACTGCTTACACTGTTAACGGCGCAAAGACAGAGCGCTTTCCTTTCCCCATGGAATTGAACGGCGCAGAACCGGTGATCGAGTATTGCCCCGGCTGGGAAAGCGACATATCCGGTATACGCGAATGGTCGGCCCTGCCCCAGGCAGCCCGGGATTACGTGCGCATGATCGAACGCGCCATAAACTGCCCGATCACGTATGTCTCCGTGGGTCCCGAAAGGGACAGCATTATTGCGCGGAAGGCCTGGTCCTGAGCTAAAAACATGAATCGGGAGAGATCGTATGACAAACTGTTATGAATCGCCGCTGTCTTCCCGTTACGCTTCGGAATACATGCTCGGCTTGTTTTCCGCGGATACGCGCTATCAGACATGGCGGAAGCTTTGGGCGGCGCTTGCAAGAGAAGAGATGAACCTGGGGCTGCCGATCACTGCGCAGCAGGCAGAAGAGCTGTCTGCACATATCACGGATATCGATTACGACTGTGTTGCCCGACGCGAAAGGGAAGTGCGGCACGATGTTATGGCGCATATCTATGCCTATGGCAAAGCCGCGCCGTCAGCGGCAGGGATCATCCATCTGGGCGCAACGAGCTGCTATGTTACAGACAATGCGGATCTGATCATATACCGGGATGCTCTCACGCACCTGCGCGGGGAGCTCCTGGCCGTTGTGAAAAACCTGTCGGAATTTGCGGACAGATACAAACAGCTGCCGACGCTTGGCTATACGCACTATCAGCCCGCACAGCTGGTGACCGTCGGCAAACGCGCGACCCTTTGGATGCAGGATTTTGTTTCGGATATCGGGGAGCTCGATTTTGCTCTTTCCAATATCAAATTCCTCGGCTGCCGGGGAACTACGGGAACAGAAGCCAGTTTTCTTGATCTGTTCGGCGGAGACAGCGCCAAGATCGATGCTATGAATCGTGCGCTCGCCGCGCAGTTCGGGTTTTCGGAGTGTTATGAAGTCTGCGGGCAGACGTATCCCCGCAAGGTAGACAGCCGCATACTGAATTGCCTTTCTTCGATCGCGCAAAGCTGCTGCCGCATGGCAGGCGACATTCGCCTTCTGCAGCACGACCGCCAGATCGAGGAACCGTTTGAAGACAGCCAGATAGGCTCTTCGGCCATGGCGTACAAGCGCAATCCCATGCGCTGCGAAAGAATCTGCTCGCTTGCGCGATACTTGATCGCCGATGCGCAGAACGCGGCGCTGACTGCTTCAGCGCAATGGCTTGAACGCACGCTGGACGATTCAGCGAATCGCCGCATCTCTTTGCCGGAAGGCTTTCTGTGCGCTGACGCGATCCTGCGCCTGAGCCGGAACGTGACAAGCGGACTTCGCGTGAACGAGCAGGTCATCGCCAGGTCCGTGCGTGAATACTTGCCGTTCACAGCTACCGAGAACCTGCTCATGGAAGCAGTCAAGCGGGGCGGAGACCGGCAAGCGCTTCACGAGATCATTCGCAGGTGCTCTATGGAGGCGTCAGCCAGGATGAAAAACGGTGAAAACTGCGATCTGCTGGAGCGCCTGGCCGCTGAGCCGGAATTCAGCCTGAATGCGGCTGATCTGGAAAGGATACTTGATCCTCAGATGTATACGGGCAGGTGTTCGGAGCAGGTATCCGTGTTTCTTGAAAAAATAAAGCCCATGCTCAGCGGGGCATGCGCGGAGAAGGCAGATATCGAACTGTAAGGAGTGCTCGGTATGGAAAAGATCCTGGTGATGGATTTCGGAGGGCAGTACAACCAGCTTATCGCGCGCCGCGTGCGTGAGCAGCATGTGTATGCCGAGATCAAGCCGTATGATCATTTGACGCCCGATCTGATCCGGGCGGAAGGCTATAGGGGCATCATCTTTACAGGCGGCCCCAACAGTGTATATGATCCCGCTTCCCCGCGCTGTGATAAAGCCGTTCTGGAGTTGGGGATACCTATCCTCGGCATCTGCTACGGCGCCCAGCTTCTGGCGCACCTGGCAGGCGGGACCGTGACGAGCGCGGAACACTCCAGTGAATACGGCAAAACCACGCTGTATGTGAGCAGGCACCCCCTGTTCAAAGATATTCCTGCCGAGAGCATTTGCTGGATGAGTCATACCGACTACATCAGCTTGGCGCCGCCGGGTTTTACCACGGAAGCGCATACACAAAAGTGCCCCTGCGCCGCCATGTGCGATGACGCTCGCGGGCTATATGGGGTACAGTTCCATCCGGAAGTGACGCATACCGCATACGGGACACAGCTTCTCAGGAACTTTCTTTTCGGCATATGCGCCTGCAGTCCTGAATGGCACATGGATGACTACGCGGCGCAGCTGATCTCAAAGTATAAGCAGGAGCTGCAGGGCAAAAAAGTGCTGCTGGCGCTCTCCGGAGGTGTGGATTCCTCGGTCGCAGCACTGCTTCTGCACAAGGCGGCAGGGCAGGACCTGACCTGTGTGTTCGTGGACCACGGGCTGCTGCGCAAGGGCGAAGGCGATTTGGTGGAGCAGACCTTCAAACGTGATTTTGGGCTGAACCTGATCCGCGTCAACGCGGGGGAACGCTTTCTCCGAAAACTCTCAGGCGTCACGGCGCCTGAAACAAAACGGAAGATCATCGGTGAGGAGTTCATACGCGTATTCGAGGAAGAAGCCAAAAAGCTGGGACATATCCACGTGCTTGCGCAGGGTACGATCTACCCGGACGTGATCGAGAGCGGAAAAGGTGATTCAGCTGTCATCAAGAGCCATCACAACGTGGGCGGCCTGCCGGATGTGATCGCTTTTGACGAGATCGTGGAACCGCTGCGCGACCTGTTCAAGGACGAAGTGCGCACCGTGGGCACGATCCTGGGACTGCCCGAAGAACTCGTTTGGCGGCAGCCGTTTCCCGGGCCGGGCCTCGCTGTCAGGATCCTTGGAGAAGTTACAGAGGAGAAAGTCCGGACACTGCAGGATGCTGACGCTGTCTTCCGTGAAGTAATAGCCGAAGCAAAGCTTTCAAAGGTGCCGGATCAGTATTTCGCGGTGTTGACGGACTCGCGCAGCGTAGGTGTTATGGGCGATGCGCGGACCTACGGCTGTACCGTGGCGCTGCGAGCCGTGTCGACGGATGATTTCATGACGGCGGAATGGTCGCGCCTGCCTTACGAGGTGCTCGAAAAGGCCAGCGGAAGGATAACCAATGAGGTCGCTGATGTTTCCAGGGTCGTCTACGATATTTCGTCCAAGCCCCCTGCAACCGTGGAATGGGAGTAAACGGTTTAAGCGTAAACAAAGTTTGATCGCACAGCCAAAGGCTGTACGGCAGGAAAAAGAGGAGAAAAGTTTGACAAAGTATATTTTTGTCACCGGCGGCGTGGTCTCGGGGCTCGGCAAGGGCATAACTGCCGCGTCTCTTGGCCGCCTTCTGAAGAACAGGGGTCTGAAGGTCGCGGCGCAAAAGCTCGATCCGTATATCAATGTCGA
>DBXA01000108.1:15684-21086 GCA_002309235.1 Christensenella sp. UBA1224
CACTACGAGCGTTTCATGGATGAAAACCTGAACAAATACTCCAATCTCACCACGGGCAAAGTCTATTGGACCGTGCTCAATAAGGAACGCCGCGGCGAATACCTGGGCCGCACGGTGCAGGTCATCCCACATATTACCGACCAGATCAAGGAATTTATCTACGCCAACGCCTCTCACACCGGCGCGGACGTGCTCATCACCGAGATCGGCGGTACGATCGGTGATATCGAGTCCCAGCCGTTTATAGAAGCGGTACGCCAGGTATCGCTGGAGGTCGGCCGGGAGAGCAGCCTGTTTATTCATGTGACCCTGGTACCGTACCTGCACGGCTCTGACGAGCACAAGTCCAAACCCACGCAGCACTCCGTGAAAGAGCTGCAAGGCATGGGCATCAATCCGGATATCATCGTATTGCGCTGTGACGAGCCGTTGGAAGAAGGTATATTCAAAAAGATATCCATGTTCTGCAACGTACCGCTCGACTCGGTCATACAGAATATCACTTTGCCCTGCTTGTACGAAGCGCCGCTCATGCTGGAAGACAGTCACCTGTCCGATGTTGTTGCGAGGCGGCTGGGCATCGACTGTCCGCAGCCTGAACTTGGTGGATGGCAGGCGCTTGTAAAACAGATTCACAGCTTGAAAAAGACTGTAAAGGTGGCGCTGGTCGGGAAATACGTGCAGCTGCATGACGCTTATCTTTCGGTAGCCGAAGCGCTCAGGCACGCGGGCTACGCGCTTGAAGCCAGAGTGGAGATTGCATGGGTCGACTCCGAAAAACTGACGGAACGGAATATCGGCGAAACTTTTCAGGACATCAGTGGCATCATCGTTCCGGGCGGCTTCGGCAGCAGAGGGATCGAAGGGATGATCCTTGCTGCACAATACGCCAGAAAGAATAGAATGCCTTATTTCGGCATCTGCCTCGGCATGCAGATCATGGTGATCGAGTTTGCAAGAAATGTCGTCGGATTAAAGAACGCCAATTCAGGGGAGTTCGACAATGACTGTTCTCACAAGGTGATCGACTTCATGCCCGGCCAATCCGATTCCATTGACAAAGGCGGTACGCTCCGGCTCGGCACATATCCCTGCAGCATCACACCGAATACTGCCATGGCACGCTGCTATGGCTCCGGTACGATCACAGAGCGCCATCGCCATCGATATGAGTTCAATAACGACTATCGAGAGCTGCTTGCAGATGCCGGACTAACCCTGTCCGGTCTATCACCCGACGGCACGCTCGTTGAAACTGTGGAACTCACGGACAGGCCTTTTCATGTGGGCGTGCAGTACCATCCGGAATTCAAGTCGCGCCCGGACAAAGCGCATCCGCTGTTTCTGGGGTTCATAAAGGCAGCGATGGAACATGAAACCGCAAAACAGGATATGATTTCAGACACGTAAATGAAACATGAAATACTTAGTTCCCGATTATTATCCGTATTTTCACTGTAAGATCAGCCAATGCCGTACGGCCTGCTGTACCGGCTGGCCGGTGTCCTTCTCCATGAGCGAGTATTTCAGGCTGCTGGGCGTAGAGTGCTCTGCTCCGATCAGGAGGAAACTTGACATCGCGCTGCACCTGACGGATCATCCAACCAAAGACGATTATGCGATGCTTCTGCACAGCTATGACGGCAGCTGTCCGCTGCGCCTGTCAGACGGGAGGTGCGGCCTGCAGGCAGATGCGGGAGAAAGCGCGCTGCCGGCCGTCTGCCGGCTTTATCCGCGCGGCATTCGCAAAGGCGAGTGCAGCTGCGCCAACAGCTGTGAAGCGGTGGTCGAGCTCCTTGCCCGTGCGGAACCGATACGTTTTGTTTCTCTTGATCTGGATATAGATTATCCCAGTGATACCCGTGTCCATTTTTTTGAGAACGCAGGCCGTGAAATGGAGATCAGGCTGTGGTTGATCCGATTTATCCAGGATCGGCGGTTTTCACTTGGCCATCGCCTTTTCATCATGGGGACAGCGCTCAAAAGTATGGATGAAGCCCTATCCGACAAAGATGGCAAACGCATTGAAGAATTGCTGAACGAGCCGTATCAGATCGCTCCTCAGCCGCTGAAGGGAAACGCTCTCCCGATCGTTCAGCGTTTGTTTGAACTTATGAGGAGCGACAGCATTGAGCATTACACCGGGATCGCGCTTGATCGTTTTTCCGCAGAAAAGGATATCGGGGAAAAAGCCGCTGACGCAAGACTGATGCAGGCCGAGCCGAACTGGGAGTCCTGGTTTGAAAACCTGCTCGTGAACCACATGTTCTTCTCACAGTTTCCGTTCCAGGACAGGCCGGTCAGCCTTCAAGATGAAACATATGCTTTGTATGCAGTATACGCAATGCTGAAGTTCCTGACTGTTTGGGCAGGCAGCGGAGACAAGGAGCAGACAGCAGATGCCATAGCGGCATTATTCAGGCTGGTAGATCACACAGCATTCGACCGCTATGCCGTGCCGGTTCTGCATAAGATAGGGGCGGACCCGCGCATCCTGCTGACGATCTGAGAACTGTCATTTTCCGGACAAGATAAAAATCGCAATAACGACAATCGCCCGACCCGGCAGAAGCAGATACGATCCGAGGCATCTGACGCGATGGGAGGCATGCCGCAGGCCTTTCCCCGATTTTGCACATGGCAGGTGGACCAATAGGTGCAAGGCCTGCGGCGGCAGATACTGCCTCGATACAGATAAGAACGATTCATGATGAAACAAGCTGTGACGGAGATAATGCTCTCCGTCTTTTTGTTGCCATTAAATCGGCAATGGGCTCTCCTATATTTCTATCACTTTCCCATCATACGCGAGATGCATGCCCTCGTTCTCTATGATAGGCTCGTAAAGATCGTGCGGGGGTGCCCAGTGAGGACATATATGCGTCAGATACATATTCGGACCGTTTTTCCACACATGATGCCGGTCGAATAAGTCTCGCATTTCTATGTTCTTTTCCAGATTCATGTGTTTATCTATCCTTACCCCGTAACCGAAGGTGCCTTCCATGATGACACAATCGTATTTGCGGCGCAGGACTATCTCCAGCATGTCGTCATCATAACCGCCTGAATCTGAAGCGTAAAGCAGTGTTTTCCCATCCCTCTCAATGATAAAGGAATGCGTATAGCCATCCGGATCACCGTGCCGGCTTCTTACGGGCAGAAAGGTGATATCCTTAAACTTTTCCTGTTTCCCATCGGCTATCTCATGAAACACGATATTGCAGGCATCGTAGTCCTTGAGCCTTCCTTCCGCTTTATCCAGAGCCATTTTTGTGAAGCGGTTTCCGTATATGTGGAGCGTTGGAAGAATGGTGAAATTGGGGCTGAGGCATTTCATCTGCTCTGACAAGGGCATGCTTCGGAAGGAAAGATCCATATGCCTCTGTCCGATCAGATGCGGTGTCAGGTGATCCGCATGCGCATGGGTCACCAAAAGCAGTTCGATCCTGCTCATCCGGATCCCCATATGCGGCGCGGCTTCATAAAAGTGCGCGTTCATATCGATCATCGTATCGTCATCGATCATTGTGCAGGTATTCCCGCGTATGTTCCTGCCCTTCTTTTCCCTTGCATAGCTGCAATTCGGACACTCGCACCAAAAACCCGGATATGCTTCTCCTGCCCCTGTTCCGATAAAGGTGATCTTCACGGTTATATGCTCCTTTCGTACAGATATCCCGGTAACTTGAGGATATGCGCGCTTATTGATGTAAGTCATTCTACCATATTCATAAATCATACCGCAATGCCTTCCCGCGGAACAAACAGGCCCAAGACAGTACGGAATGTATGTGATGAAGACAGATCGACTGTATTGCCGGATGCCTTCCTTGCTTCAACCTCGCGATCAGAGGTATAATAAGACAAAAGATGGCATTGTACAGGGAAGGAGTAATCCTCGGGCCCTATGCCGATGGCCTGCATCCGGGAGAATGCGCCAAAGGTGCGGCACCGATACGGAACAGCGATCCTGCATGGAAGAAAAGACGGTACTTCAGACGTATATCGAAGCTGTGCTGCCCGAAAGGGAGGAATACCTGCGTCAGCGTGCACTGCGCAAGGCGCGGGAGATCACGCGCGGCCTTTCTCAGGAAGCACAGCGGGAATATTTGCAGGGCAAGGCTTTTTCGAACCTGTTCTACCATATACGCAAAGCAGACAAGGCATGCCAGGCGCTTACCAGAGGAGAACTCGCCAGTGAATATCACCAGGCGGAATTTGAACGGCTTTCCTCGCTGATCGCCCGGGAATTGCAGTGCGGCAATGCAATCGACCTGCCTTTCCTGCGCTCGGTGGAGCAAAGCCGCGTCATGCTCGAGCAGGCCCATGCCGTCGTTTCCCTTACGGAAGGCAGAGCTCTGCGCCGCTTTTTGCACGGCAGGATACCGCGGTTCGTACACGAAGCGGATGGGAAGGTGGCAAAGCTGCTGTGCAAAGGAGATCTTTCACGTGCGGTAAAGAAGCCCGGCAAGGAAGGAGATATCGTTGCCTGGGCGGTACATTCAGCTTTTGCGCACGGGATATCCGGCGAGCTGGTGCAAAAGGCGATACAGCCTGCAGTGCTGGACGATGCCCTCCGCGATGAGGTATACCGATCTTTTCCGGAGATACAGATGTGCGCTCGGGTGCATCTCCCGTCCGGAAGGACAGTTTCCCAGGCTTTGCGCAAGGAGATCGATACGGCGAAAAAAGGTATCTTTTCGGGCGTGCGAAAGCGGTTCCCGCAGGAACGCATATACTCTCTGCTCCGGCAGAACCGCAGTCTCGCGCGTATGCAGAAGCAGGTGAATGCTGCTTTTGCCAAAGAACGCAATCTGCGTTCGGCGCTGCTTGATGCCGTTCCCGAGCATTATCGTGATCTGTACCCCCTGGCACGGGCCATGCACAGACATTTCGTACTGCACCTGGGGCCGACCAATTCTGGAAAGACATACGATGGCATAGGCAGGCTGCACGGTGCGAGACACGGGATCTATTTAGGCCCCCTGCGTCTGCTGGCGGCAGAACAGTTTGAGACGCTGAACCTGGACAACGTGCCTTGCTCGCTCGTAACAGGCGAGGAGCAGATCCTCGTACCCGGAAGCCGAGTGCAGTCTTCTACAGTAGAGATGGCGGATCTGGAGGACCGCTATGATGTCGCCGTCATCGACGAATGCCAGATGATAGCGGATCGCGACCGCGGCGGTGCCTGGACCAGCGCCATACTCGGGCTGTGCGCGGATGAGATCCATGCCTGNNTCACCGGACGCGGAAGGCCTGCTTACGCATATCATCAACGAATGCGGGGATGAACTCACTATCGTGCGTCATGAACGCATGACGCCCCTTGTGGTGGAAAAGAAGGGCTTTCAATTCCCCTCAGGCGTGCGGCACGGCGATGCGCTGATCGTCTTTTCCAA
>DBXA01000166.1 GCA_002309235.1 Christensenella sp. UBA1224
GGCGTAGGTACCGCCATAGCTGCGGAGATCATAGAGGCATGCAAGTATGCCCGCACGTCTGCTCCGTACGAAGGAACAAAGTACCACGGTCATTTCAGCGACTCCGAGGTCCGTACCCTCGGCGTGCCGCTCGTTACCGGTGAGATCCCCGGATTCGTGGTCATGATCGGATCCGCTCCCTCTGACGAGGAAGCTGTGGAAACAGTCAAGGGATATCAGAGCAAAGGTATCTTCGTGTTCCTCCTGGGCGGGATAATCGACCAGCTGGAGCGCGCCGGCGTCACCATGAACTATGGAGTGCGAATCGTTCCGGTAGGACCCGAGATCTGGGGAGTGGGGCATATCATATCTCTTGTAGTGCGCGCTGCCATGATCTTCGGCGCCGTTGAGCCGGGCGACTGTGACTCCTTCCACAAGTACACATTCGAACGCATCAATGCATTCGTTAACGCATACAAGCCGGTAGCCGATATCGTAGTCGCATGCGGAGCCGGAGCAATCAAACTCGGGTTCCCGGTCATCACCAACGATACCGATGACATGTGGGCCATTCCGAAATCCCTGATCATAAATGAGAATACTAAGGACTGGATCGATACCTCACTGGAAGCCAGAGGCATCAAGCTTAAGGTCACGATCATCGATATACCTGTTGCCTTCTCGAACGCTTTCGAGGGCGAGATCATACGCCGCGGAGACATGCAGGTCGAGATCGACGGCTCCAGAGTGGACTGCTTTGAGCTGGTCAGGACAGCAGATGCTGCCGCCGTTGAGGACCATAAGATCGAGATGATCGGCCCGGATCTTGACGATATACCCGTAGGCAGCAGGATATCCGCTTCATATACCGTTGAGGTAGCAGGCAGGAACATGCAGACCGACTTCGAATCGGTGATCGAGAGAAAGATCCATCAGTTCCTCAACTGCATTGAAGGAGTTATGCATACCGGCCAGCGCGATATGATACGTGTCCGCATCTCCAAAGCGGATTATGAAGCCGGATTCCGTCTCAGACACATCGGCGAAGTGCTTTACGCAAAGATCAAGAGCGAGTTTGAAGCCGTAGTGGACAAGTGCCAGGTCAGGATCGTAGTCGATGCTGACATGAACAAGGAACTTAGAGAAAAGGCCAATGTTATCTTCAACGCCCGTGACGCACGTCTGAAATCGCTCACCGACGAGTCGGTACCGGTCTTTTACAGCTGCATCATGTGCCAGTCCTTCTCTCCCAGCCATGTGTGCGTAGTCACGCCTGAGCGCCTTGGACTCTGCGGAGCAGTGTCCTGGCTGGACGCCAAAGCTACTTATGAACTGGATCCCAACGGTCCCTGCAGAGTAGTGACGAAGGAAAGGTGCCTTGATGAGGTGACCGGACGCTTTGAAGACGTGGATGAGGCTGTCTTCCAGCTCAGCCACGGTGCTCTTGAGCACGTAACGCTCTATTCACTGCTTACCGACCCCATGACTTCCTGCGGATGCTTCGAATGCATCTGCGGCGTTGAACCTGCCAGCGGCGGCGTGGTCATCACGACAAGAGAGCACGCAGGCATGACTCCTGCGGGAATGACCTTCTCTGAGATGGCCTCGTTTACAGGCGGCGGAGTGCAGACTCCGGGTTATATGGGCCACGGAAAGCATTACATCGCTTCCCATAAGTTCCTCAGAGCAGAAGGCGGAATCGGACGCATAGTATGGATGCCCAAGGCTCTGAAAGAGCAGGTCCGCACCAAGCTTGATGCTACTGCGAAAGATCTGTACGGAGTGGACGATTTCACGGATATGATCGCTGACGAGACGGTCTGCACCGACGACCTTGAAGCCCTGATGACCTTCCTGGCTGAAAAAGGCCACCCCGTGCTGGAGATGACAAACATCGCCGAGCTGATGTAATACGAAACCATAAAGGAGCTGATACGCCTGTTCTCTGTACAGAGAAACGGCGCACAGCTCCTTTTCTGCAGTCTGAGAAACTGCGGCTGTTAAAAGAAGACAGACATTGGAAGTTGATATAATATGACTAAAAAAGAAAGGTGAGTTGTGTTGGACTGGAAGACTGTATTACTGAGAATAGTGCTGGCAGCAATAGCTGGCGGTGCGATAGGGCTTGACAGAGAGAAGATCAGCCAGGCGGCGGGACTCAGGACCTATATGGCGGTGACTGAAGCGGCTGCGCTGACTGCCATGCTCGGTATATGGCTTAAGATAAGCGTCGGTGATTCAGATGCCGCAAGACTTCCCGCAGCATTCATAAGCGGACTCGGGTTCCTCGGCGCCGGTGCGATATGGAAAGACGCCGACAATACCATCAAGGGACTGACTACTGCGGCAGGACTGCTGGCTTCATCAATAACCGGGATCGCGATAGGCGCAGGGTTCTATTTTGGCGCTGCCATCAGCTTCACCGCTACCTTTATTGTCATCGTGTTTCTCAACGACAGCATAAAGCGGATGGAAAGAAGCCGTGAATCCGGCCGTTTGTACTGCGAGATGGATCGACGGGATGATCTCAAGGATCTTTTAAGCTGCATAGATTC
>DBXA01000138.1:0-20613 GCA_002309235.1 Christensenella sp. UBA1224
AGGCCTCGTCCATCACCAGCAGGCCCCGCTCGTCGCAGAGTTCCAGCAGTTCCGGGGTGGGCGGGTTGTGGGCGGTGCGGATGGCATTGACCCCCGCCGCCATCAGGATCTCCAGCTGGCGCTCCAGGGCCCGGTGATGCACGGCGGTGCCGATGCAGCCCAGGTCGTGATGCAGGCAGACGCCATACAGTTTGACGACCCGCCCGTTGAGCAGGAAGCCCTTGTCGGCATCCCATTCGGTGCTGCGGATGCCGAAGCGGGTCGTGACCCGGTCGGTCACCTTCCCGCCCACCTTCAGGGTGGTCTCGACGCTGTAGAGATAGGGATCGGTGATGTCCCAGCGGTGGGGATTGCGGATGAGGATGCTCTCCCCGTCCGCGCCCTTGGCGACGACCCGCCCGCGGGCATCCAGGATGCGGTGGGAGACGGCGGCAGCCGTCCCTTCGGGGGCGTCCACGTCCGTCCGGACCAGCACGGACGCCTGCTGTTCGGAGATTTCCGGGGTGGTCACATACACGCCGCCCCAGGCCACGCGCTCCTTGCCCGTGCAGACCAGGCGCACATTGCGGTAGATGCCGCAGCCGGTGTACCAGCGGCCGCTGGGCTGGATGGAATTGTCCACCCGCACGGCGACGACATTGTCCTGCCCCACGGGGTTCAGCAGCGCCGTGATGTCCAGATCGAAGGAACTATAGCCGTAGGGCCGTCCCCCGGCCTCCCGGCCGTTGACCCAGATGGTACTGTTCATATACACCCCGTCGAATTCCAGGGCCACGCGGCCCGCATCCGGGGTGCGGAAATGTTTGCGGTACCAGCCGATTCCGCCCGGGAGGGCGCCGCCGTTGACGCCGGCGGGGTTCGTGGCGGAGAATTCCCCTTCGATGCTCCAGTCGTGCGGCAGGTGCAGGGCGCGCCAGGCGCCGTCGTCAAAAGCCCGGGCCGACCACGCCGGGTCGTCTCCGAGATTGAAACGCCAGTCGAAATTGAAATCGCTCACCGTGCGGGGTGCGCCGAAGCAGCCGGTGCCCGCCAGCAGGCAGAGGGCGGAAAGGAAGCTCAGATATTTTCTCATAACCAAGTGTTATTCAGGTGGTTTACTATTCAGCCAGGCGGGCCAGTCCGTCGCGGCCCAGTTGGATCATCAGGTCGCAGTGGGCGACGTTGCGCAGGGTGAGGTCTTCGTCCCAGACCGCCAGGTCGGGCAGCGAGACGGCGAAGTAGTCCATCACCACCCGGTCCCCGCGGTGCTCCTCGCCGTAGTCCAGCAACATATGGAACTTCGCAGCCGCTTCGGCCGTGCGGCCGAGGGCGGCGAGGGCGAGACCCTGGTAGTAGATCTTGGCGGGCGGGGCGTCGTTGTAGTAGAGCGCCGGGACGGGCTTGAGATCGCCCCTCGCGGCCTGCTCCCAGCAGGCGCGGGCCTTGTCGGCCTCTCCGGCCCCCTGCCAGGCGCAGCCCAGGTAGTAATAGAAGTCCTGCTCCTGGGCGCCGTAGAGCTTGCCTTCGCCCAGGTGGTGGGGATACACGAGGCACTCTTCCAGCAGGGCGACGGCAGCGGTCCAGCGGCCTTCGGCCATGGCCTGCTTTGCGAGTTCCACGCGGCAGCGCTGGTACTGGGCCGGGACCTTTCCTTCTCCGCCCTCCCAGGGATGGAAGCGGCGGCCTGCCAGGCGATCGAGCGCCTCCGCGAAACGACCTGTATCCACCAGCAGGGTGATATAACGAAGGGTCAGCGCATCCCGCAGCTCAACGACCTCCATACGCTCTTCCAGCGCGGCCAGGCGTTCGGCGACAGGTTTTGCGAGGATCTCGGCAAGCTGGTCCGCCTCCAGGAGGAAGCGGGGCTCCTTCGGTGAAAGGCGGATGGCCTCCTGCATGCTGTCCCACGCGGCCTTGCCGTCATGACCGCGGTTCCAGTAAGCGATGGCGAGATTGCGGTGCGCCATGGCGTGATCCGGCTTATCCTTGATGCACGCCTCCCAGCAGTCCGCAGCCTCCGCATAGCGTTTGCGGTCATACATCAGGCAGCCCAGGTAATACGAGGCCATAGGCGCCTTGCCGAGCAGGCGAACGGCGTTTTCCAGTATGGCGATCTCCTCAACGCGGTTGGGGAAAATATAATCCGAAGGCGCCGCCTCCCCTTTGAGAGCGAGCTCTTTCGCCCTCGCGATATCACCTGCTTTTCCGGCACAGAAGGCGCGGTAATCGTAAAGGAGCGGGTCATCCCTATCGCAGGCGGAAAGGATATCCTCCGCATCTGCCCACAGCCCTGCCTGCATGTAGAAAAGGGCCAGGCTCAGGTGATTCTGAGGTTCTCCGCGCATGCAGGCAAGCCAGGCTGCGCGGCCACCCTCCTCATAGAGGGCGGCGTGGTCGAGGGGATCGAACATGAGCGTTTCGGAGGCGAGAGCCTTGCCGTCCCGTCCGAGCTTCCGCAGCATCGCGGCGCGCAGTGCGCGGGCACGGGTGCTGTGCCAGTTCCGCATCTGGGATTCGTACGCGAGATCCAGCGCCTGCTCCCATTCCCCGCGGCGCGATAAAATGCACGCAAGGTGGTAGAACGCGACGCCCTGCGTCTCAGCAGACCAGGTTGCCTTGTAAAAAGCGTCAAAAGCCTCGTCCTCGCGGCCGAGAGCATCCAGAGCAAGGCCCAGGTGGAAATAGCAGGCGCCTTCGTAGGGGTTGGGATTATGCTTCGTCTGCCGTGCGACGGCTTTGCGGAAGCATTCCAGCGCATCATTAGCCTGTCCGCGCCGCAGGAGCAGCATGCCCAGTCCGTCGTTCAGGCGAATATCCCCCGCGTCCCGCCTGAGGCCTTCCCGGTAATAGACTTCCGGGTCATAGGAGGCATGGCGGTACTGCTCCAGGTGCCGCGCGGCGAGGAGCAGCTCCTCCGCCGTTCCCATCTCCTCCGGCGCCCGCATGACCTCTGCCGGAGACGGGACAGGCCGCAGCGGCTGAGGATGCTTGTCGTAGGAAACGAGCGTTTTATCACCGCATGAAACGGTCACATTATAGCAGTCCTCCGGGCCATGGGCAGTGAATGATGCCTGAAAGCATTCCTTCGGGGACAGGTCTTCCTCTGCTTCGAAGAGCAGTGTATCCCCCGCTGTCACCCGGATGCGCGCGCCTGCAAACTCGCCGCTGGCATAGACGCGCAGATCCGCTTTTCCTTCATCTGAAACATCCAGGCCCACAGCGCAGTCGCGCGTGGCATTTCCCACCCGGCCCACTCCCTTATAGGGCATGAAGTACTGGACAAACGTCTTCTCCTCGTGCGGCTTCAGCCAGGAAAAATCCGGCTGGTTATCGGTAAATACGCCGGTCATGAGCTCGATATAAGGACCGTCGGCATCGGTTAAGTTCCTGTCCCAGGAGCGGCCGAAATCGCCGTTTCCCCATGTCCATTGCTTCTTGCCGGGAGAGATGTGATGATCCGCCACGTGCAGAAGGCCGGCGCCTTTGCCCTCATCATAATTCCCGATGAAATCATGATCCGAATGGGCGGCCATATAGCTGGTGGGCACCTTGACGTTCCTGTAGCGGGAGATATCCACGCCGGCGGAATAATCCACCTTGTAGTACTCTCCCGTGGCGATCGGGAAGGTGGATACAGCCCTGCGGCCATGATCCATGACGGCGTTCACATCCGGCGGAAAGACGGAAAAGGTATCGTCATTGACGGGCACGGCAGGGTTGGCCCACCAAAGGAACGTCTGCGGAAGATCCGTAGGGTTGTAGAGCCTGCCGCGGATCTCGATATACGCCTTGCCCGGGCGCAGGGTGATCTCCGCCATGCCCTTGGTGCCGTACATGCGGTCCGTCTCACCCACAAACACCGTACAGGAGCCATCCGCGTTGCGGCGGAACGCGCGGTCGACCGGCGAAAAGGTGGTCGGGCGATGGTGCTGCGGCCAGTTGAACTCTATTCCGCCGGAGATCCAGGGCCCTGTCAGGCCCACCAGCGCGGGCTTCACCACATGATTGAAGTATACGAAATCATACCCGTTGGTCTTGTCCAGAGCCCGCTGGATGCGGCCGCCAAGCTCCGGCAGTATCATCACATAAAGGTATTCGTTCTCAAGGATGACAGCCTTATAGGGCATATCCTCCTTCTCATCATCGATACGTTCCGTAACGGGGAAAGGGTACACCTTTCCGGAGCTGCCCTGATAAGCCCGGCGTTCCAGGTACATGGGCGTCTTCTCCGGCGCATGGACTTTATATGTCGGGAAATAAACCGTCTCCTCACGAACGGACACACTGCTTTCGTAACCCATGGATGATCCTCCTCTCGGTATCTGCGGCTATTATAGTACCGAAAGCAGGCAGCAAGGAATACACGATCGTTCTCTGATATGGACAATAATCCACTAAACTGATACAATTACCCATGGAGGCGAGGGATATGGACGCGCGGATCATGGATGGCTTCAGCGGGCAGAGGATGTTCGTACTGTCGCCGGAGGCGTATTCTCCCTATATGCGCCACCCGCTCATCAGGCGCATGTATCTCACAGATGTCGGCTATTTCCCCCACGCCGCGCGGCATTTCCGCGAGAGGAGCGAGGGTATAAGCGAATATATCCTGCTCTTCTGTACGGAGGGACGCGGTCAGGTGACCATAGGAGGAAAGACCGTATCCCTGCATGAGAACGAGGCCTTCTGCATCCCCCGCGGCATGAGCCACAGCTACGGAGCGGATGACGAAGACCCCTGGAGCATCCTATGGGTACACTTTGCGGGCACAGATACCGGGCTTTTCCCCCTCGGGGAGATGAAGGCCATACGCTTTGAGTCCGAGCACGCCGTTGAAAGGCTGTCATTCCTCTTCAGCCTGCTCTTCCGGGTACTGCGCGCCAATTATACGGAGGGCAATTTCATCTATATCTCCGAGGTACTCATGCTCATACTCGCAGAGACCTATTACCGGGAAAAGAAAAACAGCGCCAGCGAGGAAAACCGGCACGTCACGGAGATGATACGCTTTATGCAGGCCAATATGCACAGATCTCTCACGCTGAAAGAGCTCTGCGGGCGTTTTTCCCTTTCGCGCAGCTACGTGCACGCCGCCTTTCAGAACCAGACAGGCCGAAGCCCCATGGCCTTCTTCAGCGACCAGAAGATGCGCCGCGCCTGCGCTTTGCTCCGGTCGACCGGCCTGGGCGTGCAGGAGATCGCCGCGCAGCTGGGCTACCAAGACCCTCTTTATTTCTCCCGGGCTTTCCGGAAAGCCATAGGCCTGTCTCCCACCGCCTATCGCGCTAACCAGGATGTGAAGTGAGACACGGCTTCAAGGTGATCCTTTCAAAAAAAGGCAGAAACGGCATGAAGAAAAGCCATGCCGTTTCTGAAATACGGGAACTGTCTTTTTAGTTCTTACCAATGAGTGCAGCGTCTGTTTTTTTACATCGTTATCCTTCCGCGCTCAAGCCGTAATCTTCCGTAGCGGTGCGTATGATACGGCGGTCCTTCGTCCAGTTGTCCCGATACCAGCTGGTGCGTTCAAAGGTATCGTGGATGCGGTCCATCTCCTGCTGCATCCTCTGCCGCATCTCGATAAGCTTGCCGGCAAAAGCCGGATCACCGGACAGATCATTCATTTCATAAGGATCTTCCTCATGATCGAACAGAAGCTCCTGACCGTCGCGCAGATACCGGGCATAGGTATAGCGCCTGTCGCGCAGCGCCCGCCATTCGTAGCCGTCACCCCAGTCCGCAACAGCGCCCATGCCCTGCATGAGCTGCACATCCGGCCCTTCATTTTCCCTGCCCGTGATGAGCCCCGCGGCGCTGTGTCCCTGCACACCTTCCGGAACGGGAAGATCCATAAGGTCCAGCAGCGTGGGCATGATATCCACAGTGTTCAGGCACGCATCGGAGGCGGCTTCCGCCTGCGCCCCTCCCGGCAGCCGCACCATGAAGGGAACGCGCACGGCCTCTTCATAGAAGATGTTCTTTGCCCTGCGCCCGTGGGCGCCGAAGCATTCCCCGTGATCCGATGTAAATACGATAATCGTATCCCTGTCAAGGCCCATATCGCGCACGGCCTCCATGACCATACCGAAGGCCTGATCCAGGCAGTATACCATCGCATCGTATACGCGCATCCATTCCGGCAGTTCTTTACGTTCTTCTTCACTCAGATGCGCCCAGGAATCCCCATGCGGATCATCCTGCGGCAGGTAATTGGGCGGATAATCATATTTTGCAGAAGCGAATTTCGCAAGAGCTTCTGCAGGCACGTTTTCCGGCACCCAGGGATCGTGCGGTACGCCGAAGGAAAGAAACATGGCGAACGGCTTATCCCCATCATGCAGCCTGCGCAGGTGTTTGACAGCCAGCTCCGCCTGGGTATAGGGCTCGTACTTATCCGCATATATCTTTTCCGGGCTTTCCTCATGGTAATAGGCCTTCGGCGCATAGTATTCATGATGGAAACCGTAGGCTGCCCAGTAATCGTCAAAGCCCAGCCTGTCCGGTCCCTTGGGGACAAAGGAATTTTTCGGGTCGTAATGGTTGCCAAGTTCATCCGCATACAGGTGCCATTTGCCGATATAGGCGGTCTCATAGCCGCCTTCCGTCAATACATGGCCGATGCAGCGCTGGTTGGGGTTCAGGCGTATCTCATTGATGACCATGCCCGTGCTGGATGTATACTTGCCTGTAAACAGAGATGCCCGGTACGGCGCGCAGACGGGATGGCCGGAGACACACTGGCAAAAATCCATGCTCCGGGCATGAAAAGCATCGATATTAGGGGTAATGGCGTTTGAATAGCCTGTATAGCCGCAGGAAGCGCGGCGCAGCTGATCTCCGAAGATATAGAGGAGATTCGGGCGTTTTTTCATTTTTTCATCCGATCCTTTCCGGCTCTGCCGTCATCCCTTGACAGCCGCCTGTATCTGTATGCCCTTTAAGAAGTACTTCTGGCAGAACAGGTACAAAACGAACGGGAATATCATCGAAATGATAATGCAGGCGAGCATATTCGTCCACTGGGTGCCACCGAGGGCATTTTCCAGCAATGCAAGACCTGCCGTGAGCGTCTGGTTCTTCGGATCCGTCATGACGATGGATGGCCAGAAGTAATCGTTCCAGGCGCCGCGGAAGGCCGAAAGGCCTACGATCATGAGGACGGGCTTCATGGCAGGCACGATGAGTATACGGTATATGGCAAAGCTGCCCGCACCGTCGATCCTGGCCGCTTCATCCATTTCCTTAGGTACGCCCTTCAGGAAATTGCGGATCAGGAAAATATTCATGATGCCCGCGCAGCCCGGCCAGATGAGGGCGTTCAGATTGTTCAGCCAGCCAAGCGAATTGCATATCTTGAACAGCGGCAGCGTGGAAGCGATGTTCGGTATCAGCGATACATAGAACAAGCCCCAGAATATCTTGTCACCTACAGGGAAATCCAGCCTCTCATATGCATAGGCGGACAAAGAGGAAATGACCACCACTATGGCTGTCCTGGCGACGGAGACGATCACGCTGTTTTTCAGCATGGTAGTGATATGCGTCGTCGTCGAAAGGCCTTCACCCGTAAACACGGCAACGTAGCTGCCAAAGTTCAGGCTCTTGGGGAAGATCGTCCGCAGATACTCCCATCTGCCCTTAAAGTTTGCATAGCCCACCTGGAATTCCACATTCGTCTTAAATGAATTGACGATGATCCATACGACCGGTATCACCCAGAAGATGGCGATGAGAGAGAGGGCAGCGGTGCAGCTGACGCGCACGAGCTCTTTGTTCCGTTTCATATTGCTCTGCATATCCATCCTCCTATCTCGAAGCACGCTTCGCGCGTTCGGAATCACCGCGCATGAGCCGTATCTGTACAAATGAGATAGCCATGATAACAGCGCCCAACACCATCGACATGGCAGATGCGATACCCGCTATATTCTGTGTGAAGGCGGTATCCCGTATGTACATGAGCAACACCGCGTTGGCCCCGTTGTAGTTATATCCCGTCAAGAGGTTCGGCTGGCCGTAAACGTTCAATTGAGCAATGACGGTCGTTACGCAGGTGTACATGAGCGGATAGGACATGTTCGGCAGCGTGATATAGCGGAATTTGCCGAAAGCCCCTGCCCCGTCGATAGCCGCAGCCTCGTACTGGTCGTCCGGCACGCTCGCCAGGGCACTCTGGTAAATGACCATCGTGCCTCCTGTACCCCACCAGGCAGTGATGATGATCATCATCACCCAGGTATAGGGCGGGGCGAACCAGTTCCAGGTCGAACCGAACAGGTTCACAGCCATACCGTAAGTATTGTTGAAGAAATACTTCCACGCCAGCATGACAGTCGTAGTGGACAGGAGTGAGGGCAGGTAATAAACCGCCTGCAGCACCTTACTGCCGCGGGTGATGCTGCGCGTTGCCAGCGCAATGGAGAAGGGCACCGCAATGCAGAACGGCGTAACATACAGCATAAATTTTATGGTGTTCCAAAGGCCTTTTCGAAGCTGACCGAAATATGTGTTTTCGGAATCAAACAGTATCGTTCTGAAATTGCGCAGCCCGGCAAAGACCGGGTCGTTATAAAGATCCCACGTGGTGAACGCCGCGTATATCCCGTAAATGATGGGCACCATGGAAAAAACTACGAACAGGAGCACGTGCGGCGCTATAAAGATATACGGCTCCACCTGCCTTTTCAGGCGGTAGCGCGTGACCGGCGTGCGGAAATCCGGAAAGATGGTGAGTGTAGACGCCAGTATCAGCGCGGCTGTCAGCCAGCACCACCAGTTAGGCGTCATAGTGATATTGAAATCCCGTTTTTTTACCTTGATGCCTTCCGCGAGGAACTGCTCGTTCAATATATTGTATACGGAGTTATTTCGCGTTTCGGCACAGTATGTGATGAGAAAGACGATATAAAGGACCGTCATGATCGCCATAAAGAGGAAGCTCACATTCGGCTGCCCGTGGAAAAGCGAGAGCAGGGCAAAGATGAACAGAGCTATGATCAGCGCGAGCAGCAAGGACGGTGCGCTGGAAAGGGAGTACAGCGTCAGGTAGTGGGGCACGAAAGTCTCCGCCACGGTCCCTTTATGCGTTACGACGGCATCGACTCCCGAAAAGAAAAACGACACCGCGAACGCCAAAAGCAGTACTGCAGCCAGCAGGCCGCGTTTTATCTTCATCTGGGATGCCTCCCATGCAGGAAAGGGGGATATTGCTGTCCCACATGCCTGTATTTTTTGTAGGTGGATGAAAATCAAGGGGAAGGGATGGCTCCCTTCCCCTCAAGAGGGTTTATCGATCAGTGATCAGATGCCGGCGGCGATGGCATCATCCACTTCTTTCTGGATGGTCACGCCCGCGCTGTAGAGATCGTAATCCGGGTCATACACCGGGTCAAGGCCGACATGGCCGCAAGCGCCGGTGAAGGTGGACCAGTAGTTGTAGCGATAGATCTTGATGTGCGGCACAGTGCCGGCTTCGCCGAGGAAGCACTGCTCCAGCTCAGCAAACTCCGGCATCTCGGTCACGCTCTTATACAGCGGGACCTGACCTGCCTCGGTGCCCCAGATAATGGAATGCGCACCCATCCAATCGATAAAGGTCGCAACGGCGAGGTCTTCCTCTTCCGTGCGGTCCTCATTCTCGGGCTGCATCCAGGTGTGGGATCCGCAGCGGCAAAGAGCCGTCTCCGGGCTGAACACGGGCATCATCATAGCGGTATAGTTCAGGCCTTCGACCTTCATGAGAGTTGCGTTCGTCCAGGTGCCGTTCTCGAAGAAGAGCAGGGAGCCGCCGATGAAGCGGGTTCTCGCGTCATCCTCGCGGGGGATGGAGTAACCAAGGTTGTTCTGCTCCTGGAACCTGGCAAGCATATCGCCCCAGATCTGCGGATCGATGACCAGATTGCCGTCCTGGATCAGCTCGACCTGGCCAAACTCCTCATAGCGGGCAACGAATTCATTGAAGCCGCCATGATAGCTGATGACCGCGATATCTCCCAGATCGCCGGCAGCCTTAATGGTCTCTCCAGCTTTCAGGATCTCGTCGAAGGTCACATAGCCGTCCTCAAGCAGATCAGCCAGCTCATACTTCGCGATGAGGTCCATATTGACATAGAGCACGGGGGCATTGAAGTCCCACGGGATGCCGTACTGATAGCCATCGTAATTGGTGCGGTCAAGCACCAGCTCCGGATAATTCGCACGGTCAAGAGCGCCTTCCTCAAAGAGGAAATCGACATCGGTCAGGATACCGTCGTCTACCATCTTCGGCACGCGCTCGACATGGCCGATCATAACATCCGGGATATCATCCGTCACACCGGCCTGTACATTCGTATATAGATTGGTATACGGATCGTTGAAGGGCGTGTGGTTAACCTTGATCTTTCCGGCATATTCCTCGTTGAACTGGTCGACCAGCTTCTGCAGTGTCTGGCCGTCATCACCGGTGAATACCGTCCAGAACTCGATCTCGATGGCATCATCCGCGAAGCCGACAGAGGTCAGTCCCAACAGCAGCGCAAGCGCGAGTACGACAGAGATGAGTCTCTTTGACATATATCCTTCCTCCTTCATAATATGGTCATTTACGTCAGCTTTTGTGCTTTAACGTAAATTCCTGATTAAAATTATAGCCTCTTTGTATGAATTGTCAACAACTATTTTCAGGAATGCAAAGTCATGCCAAAGGGCGCCTGCCCCGTCCCGGCCCCGTCCGCATCAGGGCTCGACCATTTTCCCTGTTTTATAAGAGGTTTCGATCGCCCGCATGAGTTTCCCAGGCAGGCGCAATTCCTCAAAGCTGTGCGGAAGGCGGCCGTTAAGCACCATATCCCGGTATTCCATAAGCTCCCGCTTATAGATATCCCCCAGGTCATAGGTATGCATGGAGCACGTGCCGCCGTCCGTATGGACGGTGACGGTGTATTCGTAGCCCGCGTAATAGTGGGCTGTGACATCGAATGGGCCGTAATCGAACAGCACGGTGACCCTGTTTTCCCTCTCATCCGGGCAGTAGGCGAAAAGGCGCTTTACGCCGCCGCCGAACACGCGCAGGAGCATCTCCACCAGGTGCTGGGAATAGAAATAAAAGCCCGCGTAATCGTTCACCATGCTGACGGGTGCGGAAAGGCTGCCGCCCAGGATCTTCCTGCCATAGATAAAATCGGTGATGCCGTCAAGCTTACGCAGGAATTTGAGAGAAGAGCCGCCGCAGAGGAGCGCTCCGCTCTTTTCCGCGGCGGAAAAAAGACTGTCTGCCAGTTCCTCCTTTACCGTGATGGGCTTATCGATAAAGGCTGGGATGCCCTTTTCGATATATGGCATAGCGTATTCATAATGCAGATCGCCATGCCTGGCCGTGACGAGTATCCCATCCACACGGCCAAGGAAATCCTCCGGCCTTTTCCCGAATTCGGTAACAAGGCCTTCCCGCGCAAGCTTCCTGTTCGCCTCCTCATCGTAGCCATAAGCGCCGGCTACGGTAAAGCAGGAAAGATCCGGATCATCGCGGATCAGGCGGGCAAATGCCGATGCATGGGAATTTTCCGTACCGAGTATAGCGAGTTTCATCACAGTATCCTCCTCTTGCCGTTATCACCTGACAGCAGAAATATCAAAGCCCGGGAAAAGCCTGTCCGCGAAGGCTACGCGGCCGACCGAGAAGCTTTTGCCGGAAAGGTAGCCGAGAGGGCCTTCCCCATCCTCGAAATCAAATACCACTTTATAGGCGTACAGCGCCTGGTAACCCTGCTCAAAGCGGTCATCCTGCCTGCTGCCATACTGAGTATCGCCCAGCAGAGGATGCCCTGCCTGCGCCATCTGCGCGCGGATCTGGTGCGTACGGCCCGTCAGGAGCTCGCACTCCACAAGGGTGAGGCCCATATGGCCGGCAAGCGTGCGGTATCTCGTGAGCGCCTCCTGGGCACCTGTGACCGGTTTTTCCAGCACGCGCACGCTGCGGCTGCCTTCCGGTTTATAGATATAACCCCGCAGCATGCCTTCCTGGGGAACGAGGGCACCGTATACCGCGCACAGGTAGTATTTGTTCACTTCCCGCGAGGCGATGCGGGCGTTCATCTCCTTAAGCGCCGTCTCATTCTTTGCCGCTATCACAATGCCGCCGGTAAAGCGGTCTATGCGGTTGCACAGCGCCGGCGTGAAGGCGCCGGGCGCCTTCGGGTCGTATTCGCCCTTCTGGAAAAGGTAAGCCCTTATGTGGGTGACGAGGGTGTTGATCTGCTCCGTATCATCCGGATGCGACATGAGGCCTGGTTTTTTATCTGCGAGGAGGATATTCTCATCCTCATACAGAATATGGAGGTGCACGCGGAAATCACGCAGAAAGCGTTCCTCCTTTGAGACCTGTGGCTGCTCAAACACGTCATCCGGCAGGTAAAGACGGATGGTATCCCCTTCGGAAACCCTGGCGTCTCCCGCCGCGTGCTCGCCGTTCAGGCGCACCGTCTTGGATCGGAAGGCCTTCTGCATGCCCGCCCGGGTCAGCGAAGGCGCCGCGGCCTGCAGCCAGCGGTCAAGACGCTTTCCGTGATCCTTTCGTTCTACCGTGTATTCACGCATCTCGCTCTCTCCCCTCCAGGAATGCGTCGATCAGCCCGCATGCGCGTTCGACAGGCTCCTCATTCATATCCAGCCAGTTGATCTCCTTATCGCGGCGAAACCATATCCTCTGGCGCTTGGCAAACTGGCGTATGGCTGTGGCGAGGAGAGCGCACATCTCCTCCTCCGAGGAGAACTCCCCCTTCAGGTATCTCGTCAGGAAGCGGTATTCCAGGCCAAGCTTCATCAGGAACTCTTCATCCGCGCCGTTTTCGATCAGGCGGCGCACCTCATCCACCATGCCGGCCTCCATGCGCCTTGTCAGCCTTTCATCGATACGCTTTGCCAGCGTTTCCCTGTCCCAGGTAACGCCTATCTTCAGTACATCGTAGCGCTTTTCCCGCGGCGAGGGGCCCTTGTCTCCATCGTGTATCTTTTCCAGGCAGCGCATCACCCGGTTGCGGTTCTTCGGATCCACCCCGGTATCCGGCTCAAGCGACAGGAGCATGGCATATAATTCCGGCGTCTCCTTTGTCTCCAGGTACGCGCGGTAAGCAAGATCCGGCTGCGTATCGGAAAGAACATAGCCCTCGCACACGCTCTCCACATAAAGGCCGGTGCCGCCCACAAGGAAAGGCGTTTTGCCGCGGGACAGGATATCGTCTATCGCCCGGTAGGCTGCCTTCTGGAAATCCGCCATGGAAAAGAAGGTGTTCACATCGCAGATATCGATGAGATGGTGCCTGACACCTCGCGTTTCCTCCGGCGTGATCTTGCCGCTCCCCAGGTCCAGCCCGCGGTATACCTGGCGCGAATCCGCAGAAACGATCTCACCGTTATAACGAAGCGCAAGCTCCACCCCGAGCCCGCTCTTCCCCGAAGCGTTCGTGCCCACCACAGCAATGAGGGGCGGAAGGCGTTTTTCTCCCGGCATAGTACCTCTCCTTTGACAGAACGGCGCCGGTACGGCGCAGTGACACTCCCCGGTGAAAAGAACCGGGCCGATATATGTAGTATATCACAGAAACGAGGCTTTGGCATAAATATTGCAATCACCCGGCCATTATCATATAATAACGATACACCAACAGACAGGCGGCAGGAAGGAATAAGACATGCGAAAAACCCTTATATGCGTAGTCGCGCTCTTGTCGGCGCTGCTTTCCATCTATCCCGCACCGTGTGAAGGAGCCGGAGGTCCTTTCCCCGCATCCGCACAGATATCAGACTTGCCGGAGGATTTCATCCTGCCGGAGGACGCCGGCCCGGAGGAGATCATGTCGGCGGCTCTCGAGATCTACTCCTGGTTCGCCATGGGAACGCTGGATGTCGATCCATTCGCCCCCAGCGCAGATGGGACGCTTTTCCGCGTATATGATGAAAGGCTGAACACGAAGGCAAAGCTCAGTTCCATACTCCACGCGTACTTTTCCGACGAGATCTGCCGGGAACTCCTCTCCAGCGGCGTATACCGGGAGGAGGACGGCTATCTCTATTCCGGCATCGATTCAAGGGAGATCAACCCGGCGATCGCTGAAACGCAGTACTACATCTCCTACGAAGACGGGGAAACGCAGCATATCACGGCAGCCGTCTTTTATTCCGAAGAGGAAGGCGTGATCACCTCCATGGAGGAATACACCTTCCTGCGGGAAAAGATAGACGGCAAATGGCTGTTCACGGATTTCTGGTTCTTCTGGTGAAGAAATATACACTTAATGAACAATATCCGGGCAGGGACATGATCGTAGTCCTTGCCTTATTTTTATGACGAAGGCGACACATTTAATATATAATTTACAAAAAATAGCGCCGCAAATCGCAAGTTTAAATGTCTCCTATTATGAAGGGTACGTGAAATTGATGACTATGGGGGTATCTAATGCGCAGAAGAAAGGAAAGATCTCAGGTTGCGCTCGGAAAAAAGGACCGCGCGTTTTTGGAACAACTGTACGTACAGTATCACCGTCTCATGTTCAGTACCGTATACAAAGTGTGCCCTGATCAGGATCTGGCAGAGGAAACCGTATCGGATACCCTTATCACTTTAGCCGAAAAGCTGCCCCTGCTCCGTGCTCTTCCTGAAAAACAACGCAGCGCCTATCTGATTGTTTCCGTAAGGAATGCAGCCCGCAACCGTCTGGCTGCGCGCAACCGGATTTGGAACCGAGAAGTTTTCACACGCGAACTGCCGCAAGATTTTCCAGCTGCCTACGGGGATCCGGAAGAAGAAACACTCCTGCAGGAAAGGCTTGCTTTAACTGAGAAAATGATTGGCATCCTCCCTATGCAGGAAAGAGAAGCACTGCGTTTAAAATACCGTGAAGCCCTGTCAGAAGGAGAGATTTCCGTGCGGCTGGACGTATCTGAAAGTACCGTGCGATCCTATATCGCAAAAGCTCGCAAACACCTAAAAAATATGATCGAGCAAGAACATAAGGAAGGAAACCTGCAATGAACAATATAGAAGGATCCCGACAAACACAGGAAAACCTGTATCTGGACGCTCTGATAAGACTGGCATTCTATTACGAGGAAGCACGCAGGCTCCAGGAAGAACTCGATCCATGTACAATACCTGATTTTTCGGAAAAAGAAGCATTGGGAAGCGAAGCATATCGTATTTTTCTGAAAAAGCTGGATGGATTAGAAGCACGCAAAAATAAACTGGCGTATGCTGCCCATCTGCCAAAGTTTGAAAAAAAAACATTCTGTTTTGCCGCATACCGAAATAAAGGAATAAAGATTGCACAAAAATTGGCAGCTGCCGCATGCGTGCTTTTAGTCATGGTGCTTGGCACATCCATAGCACTCGCAGTTTCTGAGCCTATCCGCAAGTCTGTTGTCCAACTTTTGCTCAACTTTGGAGACGAGCAGGTAGATATTCGTCTTGGTAATATAAATCCAGAGGATTACACTGTCGAAATAGATGGGACGAAATACGATATAGTTTGTGAAAATGCTCCAAATGAATGGAAAGGAGATTATTATCCGACTTACATACCAGGCACATATAAGCTTACTTCAATTGCTACAGTGCGAGGACTGACTGCTGCTTATGGAGATAATGATGGGCATATTCTGATTTTAAGCGAGTATCACGAAAAGGACACTTTAAGCCTGAACTCAAAAAATGCAAAAGCATTTACCATTGTACTCTCTGATGGGAAGGAGGTTTTCGTATATGAGGAGATAGGCCTTTGGGAAGCAGTATGGAGCGAAGGGGAAGCTTTTATTTTATTGACAATGGATGACGAAAATGCTTTAGAAGACGTGATCAGAATAGCAGAGAGCATGGGACGTATCCAATAGCCCTACTTGGAAAACATCCACTTGAGGTAATACGATGAGAACATAGCAAGATACTCGGATAGAATTAGGATTTTGGGCATAATATTCTTGTCAGCTATTTTATGTTACAATAATTTAGGAGGGAAAAAAGATGAAACGGTTACTTTCAATGTTATTCTCTTTTATATTTTTTCTTTCAGTTCTTTGCGTCTCCGGATCTGCAGTCGGAAGTGTTCCTTGCGATCTTGAGGCATTATTGAAGAGAAAAGGAGAAAGCCTTCAAGATTATACGACTGTCAAAATCATACCGGTTAAGTTTTATGCGGAAGGTAATACAACCATCTTAAAGTTGAATGGTGATGCCATTCAATTGGTACGAGAAAATGATGATGGAAGCATTGATGTGACTACAATGGTAATGATAGATCAAAAGTATGGAATCGCTAATGCAAAGGATTTGAGCACTAACTTGATTAGTTTTGATCCTTCATGGGATCCAATCAATTCGATAGTTACTTCATTCGAATGCAAATATATAGTGACTACAGGCGATTACAGCCATGCTTTCTATCGGCCATATCAATTAATAATAACAATTATATCAGGCAATTCCTCGACACTGAGTTCTATCAGTTTTATAACAGCTGGTTATAAAATATCCGGAGCCTTGTATGATTACCCAATATGTCTCAATACTGCTTCACCTGTTCCTTTAAGCACAAGTAGCGAACTGCATGTCAATTGTGTTTATAACAGTCCTGTGTCGGGAGGAAATCATACAGGAACAAATCTTAGTGCAAACAGAGCTATTATAGACACAGGAGCACAAGGTGAATTAGGCGTTGGAGTCAAATATACAAACGGAACCAAGATAGGTTGTGGAACAATGAATGTATTTCCGTTTGGAACTGTTACACACTAAAAAACAGAAAATGCATTAATCGAGTTTTAGTCTTGTTTTTTGGAGGAATAAGTTTATGAAGAAAAAAAAGATAATACTGCTTCTGGCAGTGATACTTGCCTTAATTTCGCTTCCTGGAACAGCAGAAACCTTTGGAGGAGACCTTGACTGGCCCACATTTCACGGTATGCAGTTGGGGCTTAGTATGCCATACGTTCTTTTACAGGAGGAATATACCAATGGTTATCAGCCAGAACTGATCAGTCCCTTTGGGAAGAATCTGGAAGAAATATCAGAAGAAGATCTGACCAATCAGTTACAATATAGGATCACAACGGAAGAGGTATGCGGTATAGACTGTGAAATCATATATGTATTTACGGATAATATATTTACCGTAGCGACAATAACAGGAAATATCGCGTCACAAGAAAAGGCAGAAGAATGGATCCATAAGATGGAAGATACATTTACTGAACTATATGGAGAAGAAACACAGAAAGGAGCATGGATGAAGCGAACATCCCAACTTCCTTATAATACACCTGTTGATTGGGAAGGCCATGTAATCAACTATCTGACAAGGGAATACATTCGTCCAATAGCCACTATCAACAAAACAGCACTGAACGGCGGATATAAAGTATCGGCGTCTATACAAATGTGGTATACCTGTACAGATTATGAGGAATTAATAGCCGCCTTCAATTGGGACGGAGGAAAGATCTTCCCTGATGACGGCAAACAATCCGAAAAAGGCTTAACAGTGGAAGAGATCCGCGAAAAGTTGGGAGAGGCCGCCTCTGATATACTCGATGCAAAATACCATGACAGCAGGTATTACAGGGGATAAAAATACAAGTATTTTTATCCGATTGACTGCGAGCCCGCCATCCAATTTACCGGGAGGGATTAATCAAACACTCAACGGAGCAGGCAATTCATCACTGTTGTCACAGATTTTGCCGCAATCCGCGCATACTGACATTGATGGTACGAGGTGACCCGCCAGACTTATTTCCGTACCTGCTTGCGGTATCTCCGGGTCGTCTGGCCGAAGGTGCCCGTATAGGCGAGCTCCTCCCATCCGTCCGCGAGGAGCCTTTCGTTTCTTTTCGTCGGATTTTTCTGGTCACCCGGCACATCCAGGAGCCACCCGCCGTTTTTCGTGACCCTCGCAAGCTCTTCGACCTCCTCGCGGAAGAGGTCTCCCACCACGTGGCCGCTCATCGTCACATCAAAGGTGTCATCCGGGAATGGGAGGATGTGGCACATGCCGTCGCATACCCGCATATTGCGGATACCGCGCCTGGCGATCTCATCGCGCATGAACTGGCGAAGGGTCTCCACCGGTTCGCTGGCGATCACGAAGGCAGCCCTTTCGGCGGCGGCAAAGGCGAGCCTGCCTGTGCCGCTGCCCACATCCAGCACGGTCTTCCCCGTAAGATCGCATATCTCATAGAGGCTCTGTTTCCTCCAGCCGTATATGAAAGGGCACTTTTCGGCCATGCGTTCCGGCGTTGTGTAGATAACAAAATCCTCAAAGCTGCCGAGAACGGCAGCTTCACAGGAGCGTATCTCCTCCGGCGCAAGACCGTCAGGAGCTTCGGAAATGTATCGATTGGCCAGAGCGGCGTCTTCCGGGCATCTGTGGATAAAGTGCCAGAGCACCTTCGGGTTCGCCTTCAGAGCGATGCCAAGGGCCTTCCTGCCCTCCTCATCCGGGCTCTCCAGGATATAGCGTATCTGGAAGCGCTCCATGTGCAGCATGCAGTCAAACGAGTATTCCGCAGGGTCGATCCAGCCGAGTGTGCCCATCGCCTTTTCCTCCTGTTTTGTAAATGCCCGTTCAGGTGAGCTTTTCCGCGATGGCTTTGAGGAATGTCTCACTGTCCGCCGTTTCGGCCTTGCCGTCGTACAGGGCGGCCATGTCGCCGGTCATGACGCCGGAGGCGACGGTATCGAGCGCGGCTTTTTCCAGCCTGTCCGCGAAGGCGCACAGATCCGGACTGCCGTCCAGCTCACCCCGCTTGCGCAGGGCTCCCGTCCAGGCCCAGAGAGTCGCGATCGGGTTGGTGGATGTCTTTTCTCCCTTCAGATAGCGGTAATAGTGCCTTGTAACGGTGCCGTGGGCAGCCTCGTATTCGAAGCAGCCGTCCGGGGATACCAGCACGCTGCTCATCAGCGCGAGGGAACCGAAGGCTGTGGACACCATATCGGATATCACATCGCCGTCGTAGTTCTTCATCGCCCAGATAAAGCCGCCCTTTGAACGGACAGCCCGGGCGATGGCATCATCTATCAGGGTATAGAAATAGGTGATGCCCGCCTCCTCAAAGGCGGTGCGGTATTCTTCCTCATACACCTTTTGGAAGATGGAACGGAAATCCTCATCATACGTCTTGGAGATCGTATCCTTGGCCGAGAACCAGAGATCCTGCTTTGCCGCCAGAGCATAGGAAAAGCAGCTGCGGGCAAAGGAGGTGATGGAATCATCCCTGTTGTGCATGCCCTGTATGACGCCGGGGCCCTTGAAATCGAATATCGTCTTTCTCTCCACGGCACCGTCCGCACCGGTAAAGACGAGCTCCGCCCTGCCTGGGCCAGGTACCCGGTATTCGACCGCCTTGTAGATATCGCCGTAGGCGTGGCGGGCGATGGTGATGGGCTTTACCCAGCCGGGGATATAGCTTTTGATGCCCGGTACGATGATCGGTGCGCGGAAGACCGTACCATCCAGCTCCGCGCGCAGCGTGGCATTGGGGCTTTTGTACATAGCCTTCAGATTGTATTCCGTCATGCGGGCGGCATTGGGCGTGATGGTAGCGCACTTGACGCCTACCTTCAGCCTGGCGATCGCCTTCGCGGCCTCCAGCGTCACGGCATCATCGGTCCTGTCCCTTTCGGGGAGGCCCAGGTCATAGTATTCGGTATTCAGCTCCACAAAGGGAGAGAGCACGGTATCCTTTATCTGCTTCCAGAGTATCCTGGTCATTTCATCGCCGTCGAGCTCGGCGATGGGGGTTTTCATGATGATCCTTGCCATATCAGAGGCCTGCCTTTCTGCGGTAATGGTTCATGAGACAGCCGTCGGTCAGTATCTCCGCCTCGCCCTGCGTGAGGCCGGGCAGCGCAAGGCGCATTACACGGCTCCCGTTTATCACAGCGGTGAATTCCCTCGCGCCGCTGTTCAAGAGACGGCGGAAATCCTTTATCTCCACCGTATCGCCTGTCGAAAGCGTCACGGCTTCCCCGCTCACAAAGGGCACGATGCCCCAGTTGACCAGATTCGCCCGGTAGCGCTTGGTGGCGTAGCTGACGGCGATATTGGCGATCCCTCCCAGCACCCTCTGGCAGGAGGCCGCCTGCTCACGGGCGGATCCGTCGCCGGGGCAGTTGGCGCATATGGCGGAATAGCCGCCCGCGTCCCGCGCAGCCTTGGAACGGGCCGCGTAGCCCGGATCCCGTCGGGAGAGGGCGAATTCCGAAAGGCGTACGGGATTGGAACGGTAGCTTGAGGTCTCGCCGGAGGGGATGAGCTCATCCGTGGTGGTCACCGCATCCGTCAGAACGGAGGCGACCGTAAAGCGCAGGTCTTCCGGAAGGCCGTCAAACTCAGGCCAGTCGGTGATATTCGGGCCGAGGCGCAGCTCCTCCTCCGGCTGCGGGCAGCCCCGGCCGTCGTAGACCCTGGCGCGGTAAGCGCTGTCGTCAAACGCATAGGCCGTATCCCGTATGTCTTCGTAATCCACGGTATCGGCGCCGGTGACATAGCCGCCGTTCACGGCGCTCGCGGCTATGGAGCGGGCGTCCATCAGGGCGACAAAAGCGCTCTGGCCTTCGCCGGGCTTGGAGCCTTCGCGGTTGGGGAAATTGCGCGTGGTATG
>DBXA01000138.1:20754-24170 GCA_002309235.1 Christensenella sp. UBA1224
TTGGGCGAGGCATGACCGCGCAGTACGCCTGCAGCATTCACGATATTCTCATACGTGCCGCCCGCGCAGCCGGCGATCAGGAACTGCTCCGCCTTCAGGCCCTTTCCCTTCTCCCAAAGAGAAGTGAGCTGCCCGTCAAGCCCGGCCGCCTTTTCGGCAGCGCGCAGAACATCGCAGGGATTCTCGTTGAGCTCCCGTATGGGGAACGCATTGCCCGGGTGGAAGGGCAGCGCGATCATGGGTTCGATCGCGGATAGATCTATCTCCACACAGCGGTCGTATACCGCGCCATCATCCGGGGCTAGCCTGCGGAAATCCCCTTCACGGCCGTGTGCCGCAAGATATGCGCGGGTCTTCTCATCGGTGGTCCATACGGAGGAGAGACAGGCCGTTTCCGTCGTCATGACATCTATGCCGATGCGGAAATCCATGCTGAGGGACTCCACACCAGGGCCTGCGAATTCCAGCACGCGGTTTTTGACAAAACCGTTTTTGAACAGAGATGCGCACATAGCCAGGGCCACATCGTGCGGCCCGACGCCGTGCCCCGGTTTTCCCGTAAGCCAGACGAGCACGATCTCCGGCGCTGAGGGCAGGTCATAGGTATTGCCGAGGAGCTGTTTTACCAGTTCTCCGCCGCCCTCCCCGATCGCCATGGTGCCGATGGCGCCATAGCGGGTATGCGAATCCGACCCCAGCACCATGCCGCCGCCCTTAGCCAGGCATTCACGGGCGTACTGGTGTATCACGGCGAGGTTTGCCGGCACATAGATGCCGCCGTATTTCTTCGCCGCACTCAGGCCGAAGGCATGATCGTCCGCGTTGATCGTGCCGCCTACGGCGCACAGGCTGTTGTGGCAGTTGGTAAACGCGTACGGAAGAGGGAATTCCTTCAGGCCGCTTGCCCGCGCCGTCTGTATGATGCCCACGTATGTGATATCGTGGGAGATCAGCGCGTCGAACCTGATATGGCTTCCGCCATGGGCCTCAAGTATCTTCTGGGCGATGGTGCCCTGCGCCTTCGCTCCTTCGCAGGGGACGACCTCGCCCCCCGACAGCCGGACGGGTGATCCATAAAGCTTCATATTTTATATATCCTTTCCCGATTATCTTTCCGCTTCACATTGGATTATAGCAACCGGTACACGTAATTGCAAGTTAAAAAATCAGAATATTCAATTATGACGGTCTGCAGGGGCCCAATTTCAGAATATCCGTTTTATTTTTAATTTGGACTTGCAATTTTCCGAAATGCAGTATATAATTGGCGTACATTTTATCAATCGGAGGAAAGCCATGCAGCCTTTTGACATCCATCCGCCCATCGATGAGTACATCCAGGAGCTTGGGCAGGGCATACGCGAACGCTACGCCATAGGAAAGGAAGCCTTCCGTTCCCTGAACGTGAAGAGGGGCCTGAGGAACATTGACGGTACAGGCGTACTTGCCGGTGTTACCGGTATCGGCAGCGTCCAGGGCTACATGATGCTGGACGGAGACCCGATCCCCATGCCGGGCAAGCTGTACTACCGCGGCATCGAGATCAACGAGCTGATAGAAAACCATGTAAAGGAGCATATGTTCGGCTTTGAGGAGGTATGCTATCTCCTGCTGATCGGAAAGCTCCCCACCCGGAAGGAGCTGGAGACCTTCCGCCTGGCGCTGGCAGCCGCCCGCCATATGCCGGAGGGCTTTACCGAGGCGGTCCTGTTCAAGGCCCCGACCCGCTCCGTCATGAACAAGCTGGCCACCGCGGTCATGAGCCTGTATTCCTATGATGACAACGCGGATGACACCACGCCGGAAAACGTGCTGCGCCAGTCCATAGAGCTGATCGCGCGGCTGCCGCTCATCGTATCCAACGCTTACAACGTGCAGAGGCATATCTTCGACAGGGAATCCCTGTACCTGCATGTGCCGAAAGATGAGCTCTCCATAGCGGAGAACATGCTGCGCATGGTGCGCAATGACAAGAAGTATACCGACGAGGAGGCTCACCTGCTGGATCTGATGCTCACGCTTCACGCGGAGCACGGCGGCGGAAACAACTCCACCTTCACCTGCCGTTCCCTCACCTCTACCGGCACCGATACCTACGGGGCGATCAGCGGCGCCATCAACGCCCTCAAGGGCCCGCTGCACGGCGGCGCCAACATGAGCGCCATGCGGATGCTGGAGGATATCAAGAAGAATGTGCCGGATCTCAAGAGCGATCTCGCCCTGCGGGATTACCTGCAGCTGATACTGGATAAAAAGGCAAACGACTTCTCCGGGAAGATATACGGCCTCGGGCACGCTGTCTATACCGAATCCGACCCAAGGGCAGTGCTTCTCAAGAAATACGCCCAGGAGCAGGCGGAAAAGAGCGGTATGCGCGGGGATTTCGAACTGATGAACCGCATAGAGACCATAGGTCTTGAGCTCTTGCACGAAAAGTATACCGAGCACAGGGTCATGTGCTGCAATGTGGATATGTATTCGGGATTGGTCTACAATATGCTGGGCTTCCCATCCGGCCTCTTTACGCCGATATTCGCCATCGCCCGCGTGTCCGGCTGGTGCGCGCACCGCCTGGAGGAGATCATGACCGGCGGAAAGCTCGTCCGACCCGGCTACAAAGCCGTCATGCCCAAAGGACATTATGTGCCCATGGACGAGAGGGAATGATAAGGACAAAGTGAAATAAGCAGTGTTCTGACAGCAAAGAACAAGCGGAGCCGTTCTCTTAGGCTTCTCCGCTTGTTTTCTTTTATGGCTGCCTGTTAAGTGAGGCTGCCGGTGCGATCCTCCCCCGGATCGTCAAGGAAGCCAACCCTGTCTCAGGCTTACTCCTAAAGTCGGTTTACGCGGCAGGTATCAAGGGTGGAGGTCGGCGGAGGTCAAATGCAAAACTCTTCTAAGAGACGTTTTTAGGGTCCTTAAGAGACTTTTGTAAACGACCTCCAACGACCTCCACCCTTTTGTGTATTTTGATGGAAATGGCTCTTCGTTTAGGCGGGCATGCCCGCCTGCGCAGCCCTCTGTTTCCTGTTGGAACAAGCACCGTATCTGCGAGGCGGCGCATGCGCGGCAAACAGGTAATTGGGTGAGGCCGTTATCTGCTGTAGCGCACACGAAGTGTGGGAGCGGTCTTGAATGACAGCCCAGTGGGCTGTCAGACCCGCGACGACCGAGCCCGCAGGCGAGAACGAGCCTCTAGGCCGCCACGCAGCTTGCGTGTTTATCGATCAGGACCGTGGCGGCGTAGACGCCGCCGCTACAGCGTGCCGACCTCTTCACGCATTCTTCCGGTTTGGCGGGCATGCCCGCCTGCGTGACCCTCTGTTTCCTGATGGGACAGGCACCGTATCTGCGAGGCGGCGCATGCGCCGCACATCTCGCATACGAGTGAGGCCGTTGTCTGCTGTAGCGGCGGC
>DBXA01000138.1:24252-28248 GCA_002309235.1 Christensenella sp. UBA1224
CGGTCCGGCGGGCATGCCCGCCTGCGCGGCCCTCTGTTTCCTGTTGGGACACGCACGATATTTGCTGGAGTATTCCGAGATCTTATCCCATATCCTCCAAAAACTCCGTACTAAACCGGGAGAGACGGATGTGCTTCCTGTCCACGGTATAGGAGATCCATACCTCATCTCCATAGACCTGCGTATAGGGGTAAAACAGACTTTCTTCCATGTCCGCCACGAGGACAGGCCTGCTCTTTGCCAGGTCATTTGTATCCACGCGGATGATGCCGAACCCGTTCCGGTCGCGCGGCGCGTGCACGAGATACAATCTGCCGTCCCTGGAAAAGAAATCCGACCGGGACTGGGCATCAGCGATCAGCACGGGCCTTTCCCATTTTTTACGGGAAATGTCAAAACACGTCAGGAAGCCCTGTTCGCATTCCTGCTGGCGCACGAAATAGTACACCCTGTCGTCCTGCACCCAGACAGCGTTCTCCCATTTGGCGTTGTTCGGGAAATCCGGCGAGGACACGTATTCCCAGGTGATGAGATCCCGGCTTTTGATAACACAGTTGAGGTATCCGGAATAAGCGCCTGTATAGTACCAGGGAATGCCGTTCTCCACCCGGCAGGTGAGCTTCTGCATGATGCCGATGTCGGAAAACATGGCGTGATGGGGTATATCGCAGCCGGCCATGGCGCCGGCTATACCGGATGTGGAAAAATCATTGGTGATATCGCCAACTCGAAAACGGTTCACACGCACGGGCCCCATCACGCGTGTGACGATATCGAAAACGCGGTAAAAGCGGTAATACTGCGTAGTAGAGGCCGTCCACATGAGGAACAGCTCCCTGTCGTCCTTTCGCATGAGTATGGTATCGTATACGCCGGTAACGGTTTGCCCGTCGACGGTATCGCCCACCCGCATAAGCTCCGCGATCTCCATCTCCTCCGGGCGGCCTTCCGGGCAGAAGGCGAGCCGGGCTGCCTGGCGGTCCGGTGTTTCCGCATCGGTCTGCGTGTTGGCGTAATAGGTCATATACACCATGCCGTCAAGGCGCGTGAAGGTGGATACGTGCACCATGCGGTCCGGGTGCTCTTCGCCTTTTCTGCGGCAATAGGCTTCCGTGCGCTCAAAATCCGCCATCACGTTCCGCTTTACCGCCTTGGCGCAAGCCTTCCCGCGTTCCACTGCACAGGCGTCATCCGTCGGGCGGATGAACGCCGCGTAATCCGCTATCGGCACATTCGGCAGGATCCGCGAAGGCTTGTCCATGGGGATATCATCGGTAAAAATGCCCCTGACGGGATCTCTAAACGTTATGCTCGACATAAGCTCCTCCGTACAGTAAGGATCAGAACACCTGCAGGATCAGGCATTTCAGGTATTCTGTCTCCGGCGCCGCCGGCAGCGTGGGGTGATCGTGCGCCTGTCCGCGCTTTTCCACCAGGCGGATCTTTTTGCCGCTGTCACGGGCCGCTTCGTTTATGACGGATACGAACATATCCGGCAGCATGTGCTGCGAGCAGGAGCAGGTGACCAGGAAGCCGCCTTCCCTTACCAGCTTCATGCCGCGCAGGTTGATCTCCTTATAGCCCCTGCGCGCGCTTTCCAGGGCGGAGCGGCTTTTGGCAAAGGCGGGTGGATCCAGTATCACCACATCCCACTTCTCGCGGGATTCGTATTTCTCGCGCAGCAGGTCAAAGCAGTTTGCCGCCGTAAAGGATACATTCCCAAAGGCGTTGCGCGCCGCGTTTTCCTCCGCTGCGGCCACGGCCTCCTCCGATATATCCACGCCCAGCGCTTCCGCTGCCCCGTATTTTCCGGCGTGCAGCGCAAAGGAGCCTATGTGGCAGAAGCAGTCCAGCACGCGTGCGCCTTTCACGAAGGGAGCGATGGCCGCCCTGTTTTCCTTCTGGTCCAGGAAATAGCCCGTCTTCTGGCCGTTTTTGACATCCACCAGCAGCCGTATCCCGTTCTCCACGCATTCCACCCTGTCCGGCACCTCACCCCAGACCAGGTCTTTTTTCATCTCCAGGCCCTCCAGGCGGCGCACGGGCACATCGCTGCGCTCATAGATGCCGCTGGGCTTCACGATATCCCGCAGAGCCTCGTAAATGACATCCATGTGCCTGTCGATGCCCAGCGACATGACCTGCACCGACAGGATATCCGCGAACTTGTCCACGATGAGGCCGGGCAGAAAATCGCTTTCGGAATAGACGGCGCGGCAGCACATAGGATCACAGAACAGCTGCCGGTACTCCCAGGCCGTCTTCACACGGTTGTAGAAAAAAGTATCGTCTATGGGCGTTTCATCCCTGGTGAGCATGCGCAGTGCGATCTGGCTGTTGGGGTTGTACATGGCGCGGCCCAGGAAAGTGTTTTTGGAGGAATATACATCCACCACATCTCCCGGCTGCGCGCCTTCGGTCCTCTCCACATCCCCGGCGAATACCCACGGGTGGCCGCTTCTCACGCGGGTCTCCCTTGTGTGCCTGAGAAATGCCTTTGCCATATGATCCATCCTCCCCGAAAACCCCGGCAGATGACCGGAGCGCTCTGTGTATTCACATTGCAGTGCTTTTCATGTATACTTCTTAAGGGTATAATACAATACATTGGTTAAGTTCAGCGGCTCCGCAGCCGCTTTGGGAGGAATTTGATGCCGGACGAAGGCATTCGCATCAACAAATACATAGCCGATTCGGGTCTGTGCTCCCGCAGGGAGGCGGACGGGCTCATCGCCAGGGGCAAGGTGTTCATAAGCGGCACAAAAGCACGCCCCGGCGATAAAGTGCTGCCCGGCGATACCGTTGTCTGCGAAGGAAAACAGGTGGAGGGACGCAGCACAAAGCACGTGTACATCGCTCTCAACAAGCCGGAGGGCATCATCTGCACGACCGACCCGGAGGAACCGGACAACGTGGTGGATTTCGTCGGCTATCCGGAGAGGATATTCCCCATCGGCAGGCTCGACAGGGACAGCAGGGGGCTTTTGCTGCTGACGACGGACGGCGATATCGTCAACCGTATCCTGCGCGCCGAGGGCAGGCACGAAAAGGAATATATCGTGGATGTAGACCGTCCCGTCACGCCGGAATTCCTGCGGGGCATGGCAAGAGGCGTGCCGATACTCGATACCGTCACTCTCCCCTGCACCATCACGCGCACAGGCCTTACGCAGTTTGACATCGTGCTCACACAGGGGCTCAACCGGCAGATACGCCGCATGTGCGAATACTTCGGTTACCGCGTCACGGCCCTGGAACGCGTGCGCATCATGAACATCCGCCTCGGGCACCTGCACCCCGGAGACTGGCGGCACCTGACGCCGGCAGAGCTTACGACACTCAGGTCCATACTGGATAAAGGACCCGGCAGGCAGCCGCGCCGTGTAAGCAAAGCCGATCCCGGGCGATACGGAAAAACCGGGCGCCCTGCAAAAGGCGGCACAACAAAACGGACGAAAGGATAAAAAATGCTCAGAAAGATCAAAAGTACCTTCCAGGAGGGTTCCCCATACCGGCCCTTCTTCCTCTCCATACTCATGGCGGGCCTCGGCTACGGCATCTACAAGGGAATCATAGACAATTACCTTGCCGAGATCGTCACCATGGGCGAATTTGACAGAGGCCTTGCCGAGTTTTTCCGGGAGCTGCCCGGCCTCATGCTGGTATTCATATTGGCGGCGCTGTACACCTTCTCCGCGGAACGCATGTACAAGCTCGGCGCCGTCATCATGCTGTGCGGTATGGTGCTGATGTCTTCCGTACCTGCCTCAAAAGCGCTGGTCACCATCGCGATATGCGTCTATTCCCTGGGAGAGCATATCCAATTGGGCATGAAGAGCACACTGACGCTCAACTACAGCGTGTCCGGCCGCTCCGGTGAAGCATTGGGCTATCAGTCGAGCGTGCAGCAGATAGGCACGCTCGCGGGCTATATCGTCATCATCGTTTCCTTTTCACTTCTGGCAGGCAGCACGCCCTACAGGCTGTTCTTCGCGA
>DBXA01000138.1:28275-31656 GCA_002309235.1 Christensenella sp. UBA1224
ATCACGGGACAGAGTGAAACGGACAAAAACAAAAGCCGCTTCTATTTCCGCAAAAAATATACCAAATATTATATGCTGGAGGTATTCTACGGCGCGCGCAAGCAGGTATTCATAACCTTCGGCCCCTATGTGCTGATACTCTTCTACGGGGCGGACGCGGCTGTCATAAGCCTTCTGTTCGCGATCAGCGCTGTCCTGTGTTTCCTGCTGGCTCCGGCAGTCGGAAAGCTGATCGACAAAGCGGGATATAAGATCGTCATGATATCGGATACGCTGATACTCGTCATCGTGTGCTTCTTTTACGGCTTCGCGCACCATATCTTCCCGATGAAGACCGCCTTCATCGTGTGCTGTGTGAACTATATCCTCGATTCGATCATCTCCATGGCTTCCCTTGCCAGCAGCGTCTACGTACAGGATATATCCGACAACCCCGAGGAGGTCAAGGCCACACTGGCCACGGGGATCAGCGTAAACCACATGATCACCATACTGATCGCGCTGTTCGGCGGCTGGATCTGGCAGGCTCTGGGCATCGAGACGCTGTTCATCGTTTCCGCTGTCCTGGGCCTGTGCAACAGCGCATACGCGGCGACCATACGGGTAAAGAAAAGCCGCCCGGAAGGCGTATAAGAGGAACAGGCAGGCTGTTGAAACCCGAGTTCCATTTGACAACGGCAGGAGCAATCTGTATAATATAAGAGGTTCAAATATTTGAATGAGAGGTGTTTGTTTCCATGAAGAAGCTCTTTTGCGTCATCCTTACACTCGCATTCCTGTTCGCCTGCGTGACCCCTGCTTTCGCCGCCGGCAAGCTGGATACAGTCAGCGACGTCCTCTATGTGACAGAAGGATACAGCAGCGTATACTGCTATGCCTATGGTGAACTCGAGAATACCGGCGACAAGACCGTTTATTACAAGGACGGCCTGATAGAGGTATTTGACGAAAATGAAGATGTACTGAAATCCTACGACTGGGTGAGCTGCTACCCCGAGTGCCTCGAGCCCGGCGAAAAGGCCTTCTTCATAGGCTCCTTCTCCCTGGACAGCGGCGTAAACAAGGATGCGGTAGCGGATTACGATATCTCTATTTCCAAGGCCAGCTCCGGCGATGACTGCCATCGTCTTCCCGCAGAGATCACGTACAGGGTCGTCAAGGAGACCTACTCCACTTACGAGTACCTGATCGCAACCGTCACAAACGATACCTCCAGCACCATCTACAACACCGTTATCGCGATGGCGCTCAAGGATGCAGATGGAAACGTCGTCTGGGCCTCCGGCAACAGCGTCTACAATATCGGTATCCCCGGCGGACAGACCATTGAGTACCGCAATCAGATCGACTACGATACCATCATCAAGACGCTCAGGGACAATGGCACCGATATCAGCACCCTGACGCCTGAAGTCATCGCTTACTTCGAGACCTGATAAGCAATGACCCTTTGATAAAAAGAAATGCCGCGCTTACCGCGCGGCATTTCTTTTTATCTTACCGGCAGGACATACAGCGCGATGCATATAAAATGACATATGCTGCCAAGGAGCACGAACACGTGGAACAGACAATGCATACTGCCTTTTTTTCGTCCCGCCCCATAAAGCACCGCTCCGACGGAATAAGCCAGGCCCCCTGCCGCGAGCCATATGAGAGCCTGCACGGAAAGCGCCTGCATGACCGGTTTTACCGCGGCAGCTACGGCCCAGCCCATGCCGATGTAGCAGCACATGGACAGCACCCTGTATTTCTTCAGGTCGATCGATGTGAACACGATCGCGAATATCGCCAGCGCCCACACCGCGCCGAAAAGCGCCCAGCACCATGCGGGAGATATCCTGCGGATCGCACATAGCGTGATCGGCGTATAAGAGCCGCCGATCAGAAGATAGATGGCACAGTGGTCCAGCACCTGCATGACTTTTTTCCCGGTGCCGACGCGCAGCCCATGGTATACGGCAGACATGGTATACATGACGATCATCGATACGCCGTACACGATACCGGCGACTACGGACCATGCATCCCCCCTTCTCACCGCTGTGATGACACACCACGTAAGCGCGAATATGCCGAAAGCCCCTCCGACGGTGTGCGATATGAAATTGAAGAGCTCCTCCCCTTTCGAGTACTGCGGCAGTACCCTTTCCCTGATCTTCGTTCTCCCGGTCTTTTCCTTCATGGCATTTATCCCTCTTCATCTTGCTCAGACCTGAATGGTAACACAGCGCCGTTCCCGCGTCAAGCCGCGGATAAGGCAGTATCTTCCCACTGTACACAGAGTTAAATTTCTATTATTTCAGGCAGAAAAAAAGACCGTATTCCGTCTGTTCATTCAAACTGTTCCCGGCATTTCGGGCTGTTTTTCAGTAAATATCGCCATGCCTCCTCTTCCTTTCGGCATCACGGTTTTGATTCGGCCAAGCAGCCGCATAAAATTGACACATATCCTTAAAAAAGTTATACTAAATACGTTAATCATGCAGCTTGGGCGGATGATACGCTGAGCGGTGTTTTATATATAGAGAGATGAAATATCGGCCTCAAGCCGTTCTTTGTATATCTGTTATCGCCTTTTTTATCGTATTCTCCTCCCCCAAAGCCTGTCCGTGCAGCCTTTTTGCTTTGCTGTACCCTCAGAACATGATTTTCAACAGATCCCGGCTGTGCCGGCTTAATTGAATTTTGCACTACGAACAGGAAAGGGGGAACAATCTTGCATCCGATTATAGCGGTGATAGCGCTGATAGTCGGGCTCGCGGGCGGTGCCGCCGCCGGTTACTTCTACCGGATGAACATGATGGAGAAGAAGATCGGCCGTACGGAAGAATTTGCCCGTAATCTTCTGGAAGAAAGCACACGTAAAGCCGAAGAGAAAAAGAAAGAAGCGATCCTCGAGGCAAAGGAAGAAGTACTGCGCCTCAAAGGAGATCTTGATAAGGAAATACGCGAAAGGCGAAACGAGGTCAACCGCCTCGAACGCCGCTGCAGCCAGAGAGAGGAAACTCTCGACAAGAAGCTCGACAATCTCGAAAAGCGCGAAGAAGCACTCAACGCAAAATACGCCGAAGCGGAGAAGCTCAACGCTGAGGCTCAGGAATTCCACGACAAACAGGAAGCCGAGCTGGAACGCATCTCCAACATGACGATGGACGAAGCGCGCCAGATCATCATAGACCGCGTACAGAAGGAAGCCTATCATGATGCCGCCATCATGGTACGCGATATCGAAGCGAGGGCAAAGGAAGAAGCAGACAAGAAGGCCCGCAATATCGTTGCCATGTCCATACAGCGCTGCGCGGCTGACCATGTGGCTGAAACCACCGTCTCCGTAGTCGCTCTCCCCAACGACGACATGAAGGGCCGCATCATCGGCCG
>DBXA01000022.1:0-270 GCA_002309235.1 Christensenella sp. UBA1224
ACCAGCCGCCGGCCAGCCTGGGGCTCGCGTATTTCCGGGAAGACAGATAAGCAGAAAAACACCTGCCGCACGATGAAAACGGCAGGTGTTTTCTATGGCCGAGGCAGACGGGCTATACGCCTTACGACTTTTGTGACACAGGCAAAAGAAAGCGGGCAGATCTCCTAACAGTCTGCGGATTTGCTGGGGCATAAAGATACACGAATGGTTGAAAGGATTTATGCCCGAACCAGACATCACAGTGTAATGAAGCAGTTAGAAGCAATCGAA
>DBXA01000022.1:292-488 GCA_002309235.1 Christensenella sp. UBA1224
GCAAAACTGACACTTTATTTGATGGAATGATCATAGTATACCGTTGTTGTGAAAGGCTTTTCTTATCTCACTCGTGACAAAAAACTGACAGATTCCTGAAAAACCCGTGTAGTGTGCTATTCTTCAAAAAATAATAAGAAAAAAGCCCTGTTCTCACAAGGCTTCTTATTTGGTGGGATTAGTTGGGCTCGAACCA
>DBXA01000022.1:494-5304 GCA_002309235.1 Christensenella sp. UBA1224
GACCTCCACGATGTCAACGTGGCGCTCTAACCAACTGAGCTATAATCCCAAGTGCAGATAATATTATACAGTATGGGCCGTGCAAAGTCAATACCAACTTTCCATTAAATCGGCGTGACGGCGCTATACCGCGTATTGTTCAGGAAACCAGTATGTTTTTTTTTGCGGCCTTGTTCCGTTTTTATATTGACTTTGCCATATGAATGTGATACATTTCACCTGCAGGTGCAGGAGTGTACCGCATAAAAAAACGGCGGAGCCCGAACGGCGTCCGGCTGTGGAAAGAAACGGAGAGATTGTTATGGAAAAGGTAAAAGTTGGTTTTATCGGCTGCGGCGGCAGGGCGAACGCACATTTCCAAAAGCTCGTAACTTTCAAGGATGATGTTGAGCTGGTCGGCTTTGCCGATGTGATCCTCTCCAGAGCGGAAGGCTTCCGCGAAAGGGCAGGGGAAGGCAAGGCTTTTGAAGACTACCGTGCTATGCTCGATGAGACCAAGCCGGATGCGGTCGTCATAGCGATAGAGCCCTGCGCGCACGGCCAGGTCGATCTGGATGTCGTAGAGCGCGGCATTCACTTCATTATTGAAAAGCCCATGAACCTGGATCTCACCAAGGCGGAAGAGATCAACGATCTCGTTACCGAAAAGCGCCTTATCACCAGCGTAGGCTTCCAGGACAGGTATCAGGATATCACCCAGAAGGCCATCGAGAAGCTCAAGGGCCGCAGGATCGGCCTGGTAGAGGGCTCCTGGGTAGGCGGTATCCCCGGCGTATGGTGGTGGAGGAAGAAGGAGACCTCCGGCGGCCAGGTCATCGAGCAGAATATCCATCTGTTCGACCAGGCGCGTTACATGCTGGGTGAGCCCGTAAGCGTATACGCTGCCGGCGGCAAGGGCATCGTGCGCCCGGCAGAGCGCAATGTGCCCGGTTATAATGTGGATGACTATTCCTCCGCTGTCATCAAGTTCGAGAGCGGCGTCGTGGCCACCCTGTTCACCGGCTGCTATACCATCGGAAATATCAAGACCAACGGCCTTACCTTCTATTGCGAAGATTGCGTTGTGGATTATGAGCTGCGCAGAAAGCTCACCTTCCGCGATAACCAGGGCAATGTGGAGACCTACGATCATATCGTGGACGGCAATGTCGAGCAGACCTATGCGCTTGACCGCGTATTCATCGATGCCGTCAAGTCCGGTGATACTACCAAGATCCTGAGCCCCTACAGCGATGCCATCAAGTCCCTCAGGCTGTGCATAGCGGTGCAGGAATCCATCGAGACCGGAAACGTGATCATGCTGTAATGAACCTCAAAGAGGCCCTTCCACAACCGGGAGGGCCTCTTTTTTGCGCCTGTTTTACCGGCCGGTCCTGGTACCGGTATAGTGCCAGACGGAAAAACCGAGCCTTTCGGCTGCCTGCACGTTGGGAAGGGTGTCGTCGATGAACAACGCGTCCTCGGGGCAAAAGCCATACCTTTCGCAAAGGATCCGGAAGATGCGCGGCGCGGGCTTTACGATATGCTCGTGCGCGGAAACGACGCCGCCGTCAAAGAAAGAAAAGAAGGGATTGCGCGCGATCGTCTTTTCCAGCTGCGGTGATGCGTAGTTGGTGAGGTAATACAGCTTTTTGCCTGCTGCCTTCAGCTCCGGAAGCCATTTTGAGGGCTCAAGCTGTTCCATGTATTCCGGGAATCGGTCCAGGAAATCCGAGATCTTGAGGAAGGCTGACGGGTCTGTGAAATGGCCGGCCTCGTACATCATGCGGGCGAGTGTTCCTGTTGAAAGGAGCCCGGTATCGATGAGAGGCCACAGGCCGCTACCGAACATGGCATCCAGCATAGGCTCTCTTTCTTCATCGCTGAAAAAGTGTCTGCCGAGTTCGTCTTTATCAAAGCGCAGCAAAACATTCCCGATATCGAATACGATGATGTTCTTTTCCTCAAGTCTCTTATCCATAAAACCCGCCTCATTCGCTCTTATGTGATATGTCTGTCCGATTTTAGCATATTGACGGCTGCCGCGTCTACTCTTCAGGCAGCGCAGGCCGTAAAAGTTTCCGGATGAAAGTATCGTCAAATGCCGCCAAATCGTATATAATGGAACTGACGCAAAATGCAAAGGATCTGTATATGAATGGAATTTCTTGAAAAAACCTTATTATCCTTTAAAAAGATCAAATTCCAAAGCGAAAGCCCGACTCCGAAGGAGCTCTTCCGCGACAACCTGAAGATAGCCTGGCCGGCTACTCTGGAAGGAGCACTCCTTTCCATCATAGGTTCCATTGATACCATGATGGTGGGCACTCTCGGGTCTGCCTCGATTGCTGCGGTTGGCCTTACGAACCAGCCCAGGATGATCCTTCTGATACTCGCTCAGGCGCTTTGTGTGGGTACGACGGCTATCGTCGCCAGGCGCAAGGGAGCAGAGGACAGGGACGCGGCCAATTCCTGCCTTTCCCAATCCCTGTGGCTGATCACCGGGCTCGGCATCGTCATGACGCTGATCGGCATACTCGCGGCGCGGCCGTTTATGTACCTGGCGGGCGCGAATGATGAGACCATCGACCTGGCGACGGAATACTTCCGCATCATATCGGCCGGAATGCTCCTGAACTTCTGGCAATTGTGTATCTGTGCCGCCATGCGGGCGGTGGGGAAGACTACCATCACCATGATCACCCATGTCACGGCCAACATCGTGAACGTGATACTGAATTACTGCCTGATCGGCGGGCATTTCGGTTTTCCGGCATTAGGGGTGCGGGGAGCCGCGATCGCGACGGTATCCGGCACGGCTGTTTCCTGCATGATCGCGTTCGCCTTTGCCTTAAAAAAGGGAGGCTACCTGAGGCTGAAGCCTTCCTTTCCGCCGAAATTTGACCGCTTGACCATCAGCGGGCTTGTCAGGGTAGGCGGAGGCTCCATAGCGGAAAGCGTTTGTTTGCGTCTCGGCTTTCTCATGATCAATAAGATGGTGGCGAATATAGGCACTGCTGCCTTCGCTGCATACCAGATCGTTTCCCAGGTCACCTCTCTGTCGTTTACGCTGGGCGATGGTATCTCAACAGCCGGCGCTACCATGGTAGGCCAGTCCCTCGGGGCAAAACGCAGAGATGTGGCGCAGGCAAACGTCTCGATCGCGCGGAGGCTTTCCGTCATAGCGTCCATCCTTTTGATGGCAGTCACGCTGATCTTCCGCAAAAAGATCGGCACGCTCTTTACCGATGAAGCGGATGTGCTGGAGGGCGTTGCGCTCGCCTTTATACCGGTCGTCGTTTCGATCATACCGCAGAACGCGCGCGTGGTCTATTCAGGCTGCCTGCGCGGGGCAGGCGATGTGAAATATGTTGCCATGGTATCGCTGATCTCCGTGGCGATCGTGAGACCTCTGTGCACATATGTCCTGTGCTATCCTCTGCGAACGGTCCTTCCGATGCTGCAGCTTGCGGTGACTGGCCCCTGGATCGCCTTCGTCATAGATTCCTTCATGCGCGATCTCATGTATAAAAAGCGCATAAAGGACGGGGAATGGCTGAATATCAGGCTTTAGAAACGGGAGGCGGCATCGATGAACAAGCTATGGGTTAAGGCACATAAAAGACACCGGATCATAAAAAACCAGGATGCGCCGTGCGGTTGGGGAGAGCATCGCGATGTCCTTCGGGAGATCCTCCGGGATATGGATTATCCGTGTCCTATCTGGCTGGAAAAGCATGAAAAAGAGTTTGAAAGCTTTCGCCGCACGGTCTTCAAGCCGGAACATTTTATGGAAGAGGTCCCCTTTGACGAGCTGGAAGTTGTATTTCTCGATGATGCGGATGCAGCAGGACACCATCCGAAAGATCCGCGCAATGAGTTCTGAGAGAGGATGAGTACACAAAGCCTGCTCTTGAAGGGCAGGACTGAATCTGATAAAATAGTACTATCCTTGTGATCGGAGGCTTATGATGGCCAACAAACATGACCGTGTGGAAAGATCCCGCCAAAGGAGCGGGTACAGGAGAAAGAGAAGGAAAGTGAGCGGTGTGTGGAGTGTGCTGCGCCTGCTGCTTTCATGTCTTCTGTGCGTGGTGTGTTTCCCTTTGGGCCTCGTGGCGCTGTGGACCTGCAAACAGAACGCGGGGATCAAATTCCTTTTGACTATCGTTACGGCAATACTGTTCTTTATGGTGCTCAGCTATGCCATGGATATCGAAACGGGGGTCCCGTTTATCACGGAATTGCAGAAAACGGGGCGAAGATGGCTGAATGAGCTGAGCGACAGGCTGAACGTACTCATCATACATGCCCGGAACTGGGCAAGCACCCTGCCTCCGGCATATGAACAGATAAAGGGTTTGCTGCCAAGCGTTCCGGATATGCTAAGGTCGCTTGCCAATACCCTGAAGCCTGTGGAGGAGTGGATACGCCTTGGCAGACCGGAAGGCTACCGCGCCGCGGATTATGTGCCTGCCGTTACGCCGGGACCTTATGTAACCCAGTCTCCGACACAGCGGCCGACCCACAGACCATCTCCGGAACCGACACAACTGCAGACGGCCAGGCCTACGGAGAGACCGACGGCTAAACCTGCCGTGACGCCGACTGTCACACCGGCTGCGGATCCGAATTCCGTGGTATTCATGGATACGGACAGGCAGTATTTTCATACCACGCCGGATTGTGAAAATATCGTCATGGTGGTCGAGGTCAAGCGATCGATAGCGTTGCTCCGCGGCGCCAGGGAATGCCCGGTATGCTTCGGAGAATGACGCAATTGTAAGAAAAGCTCTGCCCGCGGGCAGAGTTTTTTTGCATATGGCATATT
>DBXA01000022.1:5330-5749 GCA_002309235.1 Christensenella sp. UBA1224
TATGACTCTCGCCCGCCCGTGAGCGGAAAGAATAAAAAGGAGGGCCTTAGTTCATGAAGAGATTCCTGACCTGTCTCGTCGCTCTTGCGCTCGTGCTGGCGTCTGTCGGCGCGTTTGCCTACGAAGAACTGCCCGAGATCCAATTCCCCCTCGATACGGACGTTACCCTGAAGATCTGGATGCCCATCTCATCCAGCTGCACCAACCGTATCAGCTCCTATGCGGANNGAATCATTCATCTACGCACAGGAAGCGACCGGCATCAAGGTTGCTTTCACTCATCCCTCGAACTCAGCGATCAGCGAAGAGTTCAACCTGATGATCCAGTCCGGCGATCTGGATGATATCATCGTCAACGGACCGTACCATACTTCTTCCGCCAATGCCACTTCCTGCGTCAACGGCGTTGAGGACGGCAT
>DBXA01000022.1:5888-7993 GCA_002309235.1 Christensenella sp. UBA1224
GACCGCTTCCAGGTCCGCAAGGACTGGCTGGATGAGGTCGGTCTTGAGACATTGCGCACGATCGATGATTATGAAAAGTACTTCCAGAACATCCTGGACAATCATCCCGGCGTAACGCCCTTCACCCTCGTCAATACCGGTATCGAAAGGTGCTTCACCACTGCTTTCTACGCCTTTGACGATTGGTTCCAGATCGATGGCGAAGTCAAGTACGGTCCCTATGAGGACGGCATGAAGGATTACTTTGCCCTGATGGCGAAGTGGTATAAGCTTGGCTATATCTCCCCTGACTTCACTTCTTACTCCTCCGAGAGGGAAGCCTATCTTGCCGGCGAATCCGGCGGATACTGCGGCACCTCCGTTGATACTTTTGAGCTCGCCCAGGAGATCGGCCTGCCGATACAGAACTGCCCCTATATGCGCGTGACGGAAGACCAGTTCATCCATGGCTTCTATTACCTCCGTCCAGCCAACGGCCAGTTCTCGGTCGTGACCGCGGATTCCGATCATATCGCTGAGGCGATGATGTTCATCGACTACGGCTACCAGGTGGAAGGTTCCTATACATACTGCTACGGCGTCCCCGGAAAAGCCTGGGTATACGGCGAAGACGGCCTGCCGAAGTATACGGATTACATCCTGAACAATCCGGATTACAACATGACAGAGCTCTCCTATATCCTCCGCTTCCATGAAGGTTTCCCGCACATGCGCGATTCCGATGCGTATTCCATCCCCTCCAACAGCCAGAATCCGGCGTGCCTCGCGTACCGCCTGAACTGGATGGACGAGCCCAACTGGAATACCTCCGACTGGTGCCTGCCGCGCAGCCTGTCCCTCCCGAACGAGGACAGCGTCCGCCGCAGCGAGATCATGACGGATATCGATACCTACCGCAGCGAGATGGCTCTCAAGTACATCACCGGCCAGGCAGATGTCGAAGAGACCTTTGACGCCTATCAGGAGCGTTTCCGTGCGTTGGGCATTGAGGAAGCGATAGAGCTTACGCAGAAAGCCTATGATATCCTCATGGCGAAGAAACTGCCGGAATAAACAGCATATCGGATTCCCAGCGGGGCCGCGTGATAGCGCGGCCCCGTTTTCGCGCCTTCCGGCTTGCGGTATACGGGTAAACACATGCAATAACCCTGCTTCGGGAGCCGTATCCGTTCTGAATGTACATGTAATGAAAATGGTCAACCTGCGTTTTTTTGTATTGCGGTTTTTGATAGGAAGTGCTATCATATTAACAGAGCTTAACAGGCTCGTCCGTTCCTGCTGAACGGATATTACAGAAGGAGGAACGACCTATGAAGAGGATCATAACCTGTCTTTTGGTTCTCGCGCTTGCTCTGTTCAGCGTAAGCGCCTTCGCTTATGAAGAGCTTCCCGAGATCCAGTTCCCGATCGACACCGATGTGACGATCTCCATCTGGATGCCCATTTCATCCAGCTGCACGAATCGCATCAGTTCCTATGCGGAGAATGAATCCTTCATCTACGCACAGGAAGCTACCGGCATCAAGGTTTCCTTTATGCATCCCTCGAATTCTGCCGTTACGGAAGAGTTCAACCTCATGATCACCGGCGGCGATCTGCCGGATATCATCGTCAACGGACGTTACCAGACGGGTTCCGCCAATGCGACGCAGTGCGTCAACGGCGTGGAGGACGGCATTTATCTCGACCTGACTGATTATATGCCCGAATATTCCCCCACCTACTGGAACTACCTGCATACCAATGAAGAATTCTATCAGGATGCCACCACTCCTGAGGGCAGGGTATACTACTATACCAACTATAAGAACGTTACCTCCGATGTCGAAGGCTCCTGGGACCGCTTCCAGGTCCGCAAGGACTGGCTGGAAGAAGTCGGCCTGGAGACGCTCTGGACAGTTGAGGATTACGAGAAGTATTTCCAGAACATCCTTGATAACCATCCGGGTATCACGCCCTTTACCATGGTCCCCAACGGCATCGAGCGCAACTTCCTGACCGCTTTCGAAGTGTTCGACGGCTGGTATCACGTGGGCAACGAGGTCAAGTGGGGCCAGGTGGAAGACGGCTACGGCGAATACCTGAAGCTCATGAACTCCTGGTAT
>DBXA01000022.1:8054-8351 GCA_002309235.1 Christensenella sp. UBA1224
CAGTACCTCGCCGGCGAGAGCGGCGGATACAACGGAACTTCCGTTGATACGTTTGAGCTCTGCACGCCTCTCGGTATCCCGTTCCAGAACTGCCCGTACATGCGTCAGTACATGGATCAGGAGACCCATTTCCCGTACTACCTCCGTCCGGCCAACGGCCAGTATTCCGTTGTGACCGCGGAGTCTGAACACATCGCCGAGGCCATGATGTTTATCGACTACGGCTATCAGGTGGAAGGCTCCTATACCTATTGCTACGGCCGTCCGGGTCTTGCCTGGGAATACGGCGAGGATGGA
>DBXA01000022.1:8437-8577 GCA_002309235.1 Christensenella sp. UBA1224
GAGGGCTTCCCGCACATGCGCGATTCTGATGCGTATTCCATCCCCTCCAACACCCTGTATCCGGATTGCCTCTCTTATCGTCTGCAGTGGCAGGATGACCCGCACTGCTCCACGATCGACTGGACTCTGCCGAGCCTGAG
>DBXA01000022.1:8614-15315 GCA_002309235.1 Christensenella sp. UBA1224
CGAGATCATGACGGATATCGATACCTATAAGAACGAGATGACGCTCAAGTACATCGTAGGCGACGAGCCGATCGATACCTATCCGGCCTATCAGCAGCATATCTGGGATCTGGGACTCCAGGAAGCTATCGACCTGACCCAGAAGGCCTATGATACGCTTCTCGCCAAGAAGCTGCCCGACTAAGAGTTACCTGGTCAATTCCACGGCGGGGAAGGGTTTTCGCCTTCCCCGCCTTTCCCGATCAAAAAAGCCGCTATGCGGAAGATATGCGTTCGCTGCGGCAAAGAGGGAGGCTTGTCTGTGACTGCAGTCTCATTGCAATCAAAACCGAAACAGACTTTTTTTTCAAGACTGCGCAAAAACTACCAGCGATACAGCCTTGTATACTGGCTTTCTCTGCCGATCCTTGTCTATTATATCATCTTTCACTACCTGCCCCTTTTCGGCATATGCATCGCCTTCCAGGATTACCGCACCGCAAAAGGTGTACTTGGCAGCAAATGGGTAGGGCTCAAGCACTTTATTTCCTTCTTTAAGAGCGATTACGCCTGGCGCGTGATCCGCAATACCCTGTTCATCAACTTCTACAATCTGATATTCAGCTTTCCTGCGCCTATCATACTGGCGCTTCTCATAAATGAGGTTAAATTCGCTCCGTATAAGAAAACGATACAGACGATCACATACATGCCTCACTTTATTTCGACGGTCGTTATCTGCGGTCTGCTGGCGGACTTCTGCGCCTCGACAGGCATCATCACCACGATCACGACGCTGTTCGGCTTTGAACGGACGAACCTTCTCAACAGTCCAAAGCTCTTCCGTACGCTGTATGTATCCAGCGGCATATGGCAGGGCATCGGCTGGGGCTCCATCATTTACCTGGCTACGCTGTCTACTACGGATCCGAACCTGTACGAGGCTGCCGTGATCGACGGCGCCGGGCGCTTCCAGCAGGCGATCCATGTGACGCTGCCGACACTGGTGCCCCTGATCATACTGCAGCTGATCATGCGCATGGGCCAGATGATGAGCGTCGGTTATGAAAAGATCATCCTCATGTATAATGGCCTGACCTATGAGACAGGCGATGTCATATCGTCATACGTATACAGGCGCGGACTTCAGTCAGGCGAATTCTCTTTCGGTACAGCGGTGAGCCTGTTCAACTCGTTATGCAACCTGCTGATGCTCGTTTCGTCCAACTTCATCGCCGGCAAGGTGACCGGCGAGAGCATGTGGTAAGGGGGGAGACGGAATGGTAGAAAGAAAAACAGTCGGAAGCCGTGCATTTGATATCTGTAACTACATCTTCCTCGGCCTTCTTGCCTTTGTCTCATTTTATCCGATGTGGCACGTGCTTTGCGGTTCCTTCTCGGATCCGATCCTTCTTACAAAGCATTACGGTCCTCTTATTTGGACGCAGGGCTATTCCCTGGAAGGATATAAGGTCGTCTTTAACAACCCCAATATCCTGTCCGGTTACCTGAATACCATTTTCTATGTGGTGGTCGGTACGGTATCGCGGCTGCTTGCTACGATGATCGGAGCTTATGTGCTCTCCCGCAAGGGCTTTATGTTCCGCAAGGTATTGACCTTTATGATGGTATTCACCATGTACATCTCGGGCGGCATGATCCCCACCTTCCTGGTTGTCAAGGCGGTCGGCCTTTACAATACGCGCGGGGCGATCATCATCCCTTCCCTGATCGGAACATGGAATATGATCATCATGAAGACGGCGCTTCAGAGTGTTCCCGCCTCCCTTGAGGAAAGCGCCAGACTGGACGGCGCGAATGATATCGTGGTATTGTTCCGCATCATACTGCCGGTCGTCAAGGCTACGGTAGCGGTCATAGCCCTTTACTACGCGGTAGGCGAGTGGAACAGCTGGTTCTCCGCGATCATTTACCTGCGCGATACATCCAAGAGGCCCCTTCAGGTATGGCTGCGAGAGATCCTTTTGCAGAATTCCTCTTCCGGCACCGCAGTGGAAGCCGTCGATATGGATGTTTCCGCACTGTTCCTGGAAGAACTTATCAAGTACTGTACGATCATCGTGGCTACGGTTCCGATACTGCTGATATACCCGTTTGTACAGAAGTATTTCGTGACAGGCGTCATGATGGGGTCCATAAAGGAATAAGAACAAAGGGCATGACCGGTACGATGCCGAGAACATGCCTTTTTATCATGAAGGAGATGTTTTGAAATGAAGATACTTGGTTATGAAGTGCCGCTGGGTATGTCCATCACCGGTCATCAGCCGGAGGATGTGAAAAAGTTTGTGGATGCCGGTTTCACCTGCTTTGAGGTAGGCATCCCCGCCAGGCTTCCGGACCCGAATCCGAAACCTCGCATACCCGGTGTGCGTCCGCCGATGCCCTCCCAGGAGGAAATAGAAAAGATCTGCTGCCGGGGCGAGGAAGAAAAGCTTGTGGCGCTCAAGCAGCCCCTGGCGGATGCGATCTTTGCCCAGAACCTGCGCGTATGGAGCGTACATCTCCCATTCGGCCTTGGATGGGATGTGGCGCACTACTGTGAAAAGGAGAGGGATGCCGTCGCAGCGTCTCTCAAAAGGGTGATGGACCTTACAGGCGGATGGAACCCGCGTGTGTTCGTTCTCCATGGCTGCCTGGAGCCTGTTGCGCCGGAACAGAGGCCTGTCCGCATCGCCCGCAGTATACAGTCTATCCGGGAACTGGATGAATACGCGAAAAAGTTTGGCGCCCGTATCGCCCTGGAGGACCTGCCGCGCAGCTGCCTTGCCAATTCCACGATAGAGACGCGTGCCATGATGCTGGCAGCGGGCTGCGGCATCTGTTTCGATGTGAACCATCTGCTGGGGGATACGCACGAGAATTTCCTGAACGAACTGGCGACACACGTCATAACCACACACCTTTCCGATTATGACGGGATCGATGAACGACACAGGCTGCCCGGTGAGGGGATCGTCCCCTGGAAAATGCTGGTGACAAGGCTCCAGGAAGCCGGTTACAGAGGACCGTACCTGTTCGAGCTCCGCGCGGGAGAAAACGGACCCTACATGCCGGATGAAGTCCTGAAGAGCTTCCTGGCCGCAGTCGAAAAGCAATGATGGAAGCGAAATGAAGGATCGACTGATCAGCTTCATAATCTCACGGAATAGTAAATCCTCGGTCAGGAACAACCTGATCGAGGATTTTTCAATCAGCCATTACCGCAGGAATTTGATGTCTGCTCATACTCTTCAAATGAGAATGCATCAGGATCGTACATATGATTTATCAGGAACTCGGTTCGTTGGCATCACTACCGGCGATGGTTTCCGCAAATCAGAGGCGTGCTCAACGCCCGGTCCAATATCCTGAGGCAGAGCTTTACATGCACAGTGCCTTCCTGATGCCCTTCACTTCAGTATCATTTGTTCAATCGCCAGAGCGGCTTCGTACAGCCTGTATTCATCCTTCCCGTACAGGATCATCGCTTCATTCACGCCGTCCGGGTTTTTTATTCTTCCCGCCACCGTTACCGTCGGCAGACCGCAGAAATGCATGATGCTTGTCGGTCCCGTCATCAGGACAGCGTCATAGGCTTCAATTTCCGCCGTGATCTTTGCTATGGCTTCTCTGCGCGCTTTGAGGGCATCCAGATAAGGTCTTCCCAGGAGTCCGCCGGGCGTTTCATCCAACGCCGCCCGCAGGAGAGTGTCCCCGTATTTCATCATGGTATCCGGATTGGCTTCATAGTATGCAACGATCTGCGCCAGGGTTTTCCGTTTTGCCGTCGATCCTCTAAGATAGTCTTCCAGCATAGGCCGGAACTCCCACCGCATGATCGCTGCCATTTCAGGCGCTGCACCCTGATCTACTTCTCCGGTCACAGCGCCGCCTGCTTTCAGATCCTTCAGAACGTTGTTCAGAAAGCATTTCCGGCTTTCCTGAATTGTCTCCCTGTTGGCCCGGTTCACCGCAATGCGAAGCTTATCCATTTTGAGAGGTTTTAGTTCCGGCAGCGGCTCATTCCGCATAGCGGAATACAGTTTCAAAGTGTCGGTCAGGTTCCTTGCCATTGCTCCCGCGCTGTCCAGCGTCTTTGCAATGGGAATGATCCCTTCTGACGAAAGCGCACCTGTCGGTGGTTTCAGCCCGCAGATGCCGTTGAACATCGCACAAGCGGTAATGGAATGTGAGGTATCCGTTCCCACGGCCATCGGAACGATTCCTGCCGCGACTGCCACAGCCGATCCGGAAGAAGAGCCGGCGGGCGAGAGCTTCGGATCCACCGCATGGATCACCTGGCCGCCGCGGGAACTGTAACCGCCCGGCATACCCTCGGTCGTGAAATTGGCAAACTCCGTCATGTTGGTTTTCCCCAGGATCACTGCGCCGTTCCTGCGCAGGTTCCGGATCACCGGCGCATCCTCCTCGGCAACATTATCCGCCAGTGCCAGGCTGCCCGCTGTGGTATGCAGACCTTTCACGTCAATATTGTCTTTTACCAGCACCGGTATCCCGGTCAGCAGCTTGTTCTGTTTGTCCGCTTTCTGTGCTTTGGCCTGTTCCAATGCGGTTTCATCCAGTTCCGCGATGCAGTTCAGCTTGTTTTTCCCGCCGATGCTTCTTGCAAGGGCCAGTGCTTTTTCTGTCCGATTCATGATGGATCTCCAAAGTTTTCAATTCAGTGTTTTCTCCCGATTGCTTCGGGATGATGGTTTTCCTGAAAACTCTGATTAATCAACACTTCCGGAAGTATAGAATCCCCAACCTTGGTAGAATAATAGCATAAGGAAGCGAGGGAAGGCAAGGGGTTGTAAAAATGAATCAGTTGACTTTCAGTGATATGGAATACAACGAACGAAAGCGTGTCACGCAGAAGGACAGATTCTATTGGGCAATGGATCGGTTCTTTATGCTGTTTGGTTGTGTGAACCTGCTCATGTGCATACGTGGCGGCAGAATTGAGGAGTCCTGCTCTGCTTGCCCTGGGTGAGCTCTGCCGTGAACGCCCCAAAGAAGGGGCATCGGGGTAGGATAGTAGGGATCCGAATCGAAATAACAGGTCTATTACTGAGTATAACGACTTATATCACTGAAGTTTGGAAAATGTTCGCATTGTTCAGCGTTTCCCTAAACATCCGCAAGATACGTTTTCAAAGCAGCAAACGTGTCGGGCTGTACGGCCTGTGCCAGGGAAAAGGCTTCTTTTTCCGCGGTATCCGGCTCCAGCCCGGCCGCCAGCAGCACGCGATGGAAGAAATCGCAGCGCTCCCGACAGTCCAGCATGTATTGCACACCCGTTTCTGTCAGAACCAGGTTTCCGTCCGTTTCCATGATCAGCATACCGCTTTCAACCAGCTTTTTAACGGCAGCGCTGACAGAGGGCTTAGAATAGTTCAGGTAGTGGGCGACGTCCACGGAGCGGACGCAGCAGTACTTTTTCCCAAGGAACTGGACGGCCCAAAGGTAGAGATCGATCGATGTGTTATTGCCCATCGCGCGCTCCTTTCAGCTGATACGCATACAGTTCATACTGACCGGTAGTCTCTCGGTGAGACACCGGTTATTTTTTTGAAGATGTGGGAAAAATGGGCGGAAGACACGAATCCGACGAGTTCTCCGACCTGTGATATAAGCAGATCCCGGTTGGCGAGCAGCTCCTTTGCTTTTTCACAGCGGATGTAATGATGATACCACAGCAGGGTATGTCCCGTGCTTGCCTTGTAAACCCGAGCCAGATAGCAGCCGTTGACATGCAGTGCGTCGGCAAGCTCGGGGAGGGAGAATTTGTCGGCGATATGTGCTTTCATATAAGTCTCTGCAGCCGGAACCAGAATGTTTTCGGCTGCAGGCTCACTTCCTGTCGGCTGTGCTTTGAATTCATGAAGCATATGGCCACCCTCATTTATTTGGAAGTAAAAAACCACTACCAGTATATTAGCATAGACTAATCATAAACGCCAGCTTTTTTTGAAACATGTCAATATCAGACAAATATACAGCCAAAATGGTAAATATCAGAAAAGACAAAGTGGTTAGAATATGCTAATATAATATGCGACTCAGCAACGACTAATTGGGATGCCCCACTACTGAACCCTCCAGTTGAAAACAGAAAGGAAGCGCCACTGACGTGAAACATCATAGAGCCATTCGTTTATTGTCCTGCCTTCTTCTGATTGTTTCACTGGCGCCGCTGCTTCACGCGCTTGCGGAGGATACAGCCTCCACTCGCTGGGCAGACGCGGCGGACAAAATCGACAAATTCCTCGATGCGGCTTTTGAGGCTTATCTGGACGGCGATGCCGCTTCGGCGTATGACAACGTGAGCAACGCCTATTTCCGGGTGTACGAGACTACCGGCTTCGAGCGGCAGACTATGAGCTATATCAGCGGCAATCGCAAGAATGCCGTGGAAATGCAGTTCTCGGCCTGCAAAGCTGCGGTCAAAAAAGAAAACGAAACGACGGACACCAGAATTGCCGTGCGCAGTGCCCTGCAGAAGCTTAAAACCATGATCCGGGAGGACGGGAACAAGCTGGCGGCAATGCAGGGCGGTGTGCAGAGTGAGATGAAGTTCTACCTGCGGGGTGAGGCAGTGTCTTCCAACCCTTACCCCGAATACACCGCCGACCCCAACGCCGCGGCCAGATATGAAAACTGGTATGAGGCTGCCACACTGGTGAAGGAACTGCTGGATACGGCCTACATGGGTTATC
>DBXA01000022.1:15331-15501 GCA_002309235.1 Christensenella sp. UBA1224
GCGGCGTCCGATAACCTGAACACCGCTTATTATTCGGTTTATGAAGAATCGGGGTTGGATCATGCCATTTACAGTGAATTGTCTCTCGAAGACCGGCAGGATATGGAGAAGCACTTTGTTAACCTGCGCGCGCTGATCGCCTCGGGTGAAACCAAATACCAGAAGAACAA
>DBXA01000154.1:0-14650 GCA_002309235.1 Christensenella sp. UBA1224
GGTCTGGGCATGCTGGTCAATCAGGGCGCGCTGAATTTCGAGCTCTGGACCGGCCGGAAAGCTCCGTACGCTGTTATGTACGATGCTTTAAAGGCGGAATTTGAATCCTGAAAGCGCGCCGCATTCGAATCAACCCCTGTTTCAGGAGGAGGATAATGGATATGAAAACCGGTTTTGATCCGCTGGCACAGCGTTATCCGTCTCAGAGATACCCGATATATGCCGGACGGGGCATGGTGAACTGTTCCAGTCCGCAGGCGGCAGCCGCGGGGTTGGAAATCCTGCGCTGCGGAGGCAATGCCATGGACGCGGCTGTGGCGGCAGCGGCGGCGCTGACTGTGACGGAACCCACCGCAAACGGCATTGGAGCGGACGCATTCGCCCTGATCTGGTCTGAAAAGGATCAGCGCCTCTTCGGCCTGAATTCCAGCGGCCCCGCACCCATGCTGGCGAGTATAGAACGGGTGCTCGCCGACCAAAAGGACGAAAGCGGGAAAATGCCATGGCTCGGCTGGACGCCCGTCACCGTGCCGGGCGCTCCCAAGGCCTGGGCAGAGATACAAAGCCGTTTCGGCCGGCTGTCACTGGCGGAAGACCTTGCCCCGGCGGTAAAGTACGCCCGGTATGGCTATCCCTGCGGGCCGAACCTGGCGCTCATGTGGCAGGCTTCCTTCCGGGCTTACCGCCACCTGATGGACGATCCCGCGTTTCAGCCATGGTTCAAAACCTTCGCCCCCGGCGGAAATGCGCCGGCAGCAGGCGATATGATCACACTGCCGGACCATGCGGATACTCTGGAAGCGATCGGGGAAACAAATGCGGAAGCCTTTTACACAGGCGATCTCGCCCGTACGATCGACAGGGAGAGCCGGAAATACGGCGGTTACCTGCGCTATGAGGATCTTGCCTCTTACCGCGCGCAGTGGGTGGAACCGATCCGCATCGATTACAGGGGCTATCAGGTCTGCGAGATACCGCCGAACGGGCAGGGCATCGTCGCTCTGATGACGCTCAATATCCTGAAGGAATTCACTTTTTCCGAAAAGGACTGCGTCGAAACGTACCACAGGCAGCTGGAAGCCATCAAAATGGCCTTCGCCGATGCCTTCCGCTATGTGACGGACCCGGCGGACATGACAGTGACCGCCTCTCAGCTGCTCGACCCTGCCTACGGCGCGGCCAGAGCCCGGGAGATGACGGATACGGCCCGGGTCTGGTCACACGCCATCCCTCCGAAGAGCGGTACCGTCTACCTCTGCTGCGCGGACGCAGAAGGCAATATGGTCTCTTACATACAATCCAATTACAAGGGGTTCGGGTCCGGCATCGTGGTGGACGGAACGGGAATCGCCCTGCAGGACCGCGGAGCGGATTTCTCCCTCGATCCCGAGGATACGAACTGCCTGAAGCCGGGCAAGCGTTCCTACCACACCATCATACCGGGCTTCCTGATGCACGGCGGAGAGCCGGTCGGCCCGTTCGGCGTGATGGGCGGCTATATGCAGCCGCAGGGACATGTGCAGGTCATCATGAATTATGTGGATTTCAACCTGGACCCGCAGCAGGCGCTGGACGCGCCTCGCTGGCAGTGGCTGAGAGACGGCAGCGTCGCAGTGGAATCCCGCTTTGACAGCGAGATCGCAAGAGCCCTGCAGCGCAGGGGGCATAAGATACATCTCGATCTGTCCACCCCCTCCTTCGGCCGCGGCCAGATGATCGTCCGCGCGGACAACGGCGTGCTCATCGGCGGTACGGAATCCCGCACGGACAGCAATATCGCCTGTTTCTGAAAAAGCCGGGAACGGGCAGGAGGCATAGACAGACAGGGGAAAGCGCGGTCCGCTTTCCCCTGTTTTCCAATATTTTTATCGCAGTGTCTCCCGGATCACCGCATCGGCGATGCTTGCGGGAGATCTGCCGGTTGTATCGAAAGCATCCATATCCGCCTGGAAGTAAGGAAGCGACCGCAGGCTCACATCGAGCCATTCATCCGTCCTCCATTCGCATGCCCGGTCATTCTCCCACCGTTTTACAAGCTCGTTTTCATCACAGATGAGGGTGAACACCTTTGCCTGCAAACCCATCTCCGAGATTCCATCCAGTATGATCTTCAGGACCCGCGCATCATCCATCAGCCACACGAGCACGACCATGCCGCAAGCAGAGCACCTGTTGTAATTGCCGATCATATGGAGGATATTGTCTGCCGCCATCTCTTTCGTTTCACGGTTCCCGATAAAGGGATGGATATCCATGCACCAGTCCCCGTCGATAAATGCCGTACCGGGTACTTTTTCCGCTATGAGCTTCCCCACGGTGGTCTTTCCGACGCCCATGGGCCCGTTAACGATGATCACTCTCGTACCGGAACACCTCTCTTTGCCGTCTTCTGTGTATATCAGCATTTCATCGCCGTGCGGCCTGTCCTTCACCTCGGATTCTTCCGGAGTGAATCATAACCGCTCTTTTCCGGCAGCCGCATAAAAGCCAGGATCCCATACACCACACGGCCGTACAGGACCCGTTTTCCGGAAAACGCCGGAACATCCTCTGTCATAACGCCGTCTCCGCAAGGGGCCGTATCGCCTGCAGAGAGTATGCCTCCGCCCTGTCGAGATAGTCCAGATACTCTTCCCTGGAGATGGCGACGAAAGGATACCTGCCCTGTTCGGCCGAGGGGATATAGTACATCCTTTTTATCTTTTCCGGTATCGCGTTTTCCGGCAGGTAATCGATGTAATCCGGAAAATGGGCAAGGCCTCTGATCTCCGTAAAGTACCCGGATGCGCCGTGCGTATCCAGGTACTCCCGCTCTATGACGAAAAAATCCTTATTTCGCTCGTCCTTGGGGACCAGCCGCTTGAAGGATTCCCAGCTTTCATCCATGCCGGCTGCTTTTTCGCGCAGCTCCGGTATCTCCTTTGCCCTCTTCCATACGGCAGCCACCCTCTGTTCATCGGTCATGGTGCGCTGCAGCTCCGCATCGGCGATCAGGTGCGCGTAATAGCCGAGGAGGAAGGAGAGCTCTTCCCCGGTTCCGATCCTGTCCATGCGGGCGAGGATATACTCCTCGCAGAATATTCGGGCATCAGCGGCACATTTCTTTTCGCCGCGCATCCAATGGGTAACCGCTCTCGGCGGTATGAAATCCTTCCCATCGGGCGCTTCCCGGTTGCAGTCCGGCGCGATGCTGCCCACGCAGAACTCACGCCTGCGAAGGCGAGGCAGCTTCTCCAGCAGTCTGTCCGCTATGATGAGATGCGATACCCAGTTCGCCATCCTGCGCTCCTTTCCTTGCAGCCGCGCACGGGGATGCAGGGCCCGCGGTCCCGCAGGTCTCCCTCACCCGTATATCCCGCGCAGGGTGCGCACCCTGTCCTCCACGCTTTTTTTGAATCCCTCCTCCGTCATGGAAGGATCCCTCACCGCCAGCCAGGTATCGCAGGGCAGCTGCCCGCACCCGGCGCACGTCGCGAAGCGGTGCTTTCCCGCGCAGCAGGCATAGATAGGGCATGCTTTGCCTTCCGGCATATGGAACACCCTGCCGCAGGCTTCATTGCAGCCGGTGCAGGTATTTCCCCGGAGGGGGCAGGCACCGCAGTCTGTTCCGCAGCAGGATAAACCGAGTATCTCCCTCTGCTTTGCCTTGCCGAAGCCCTGAAGCACCAGGCCATAGGAACGGTCCAGCCAGCAGCGGAGCATATCATCCGGGATATCCCCATCCGGCTTCACGGAATTCCAGTGCCGCTTGTTGCTGTAGTAGCCGGGTATGATATCCGGATACTGCCGCCGCATCATCTCCCCCTCCAGCGGCTCCAGCTTCAGGTTGATATAATATGGCGCGCCTTTGTCATCCAGGAGTACGGCGGCAAACATCTTCCCGCCCACGTGGTAGCGGATCCAGTTCCACTCCGGCTGAAGGTCCTTTGTCACGCAGCGTTTTTTCATCAGGTATTCATCGATCCACGGGTATTTCATATCATATCCCTTCCGGATCAGACGCGGGTGACCAGGTGTATGCGGTTTTCCACAAATTCCTGCGCGCGCGCCCTGGCGGTCTTCAGGTATACCTTCGGGTCAAAGGCATCCGGGTTTTCCGCAATGGCTTCCTTTACGCCCTTTGTGAAGGCGATGCGCAGCTCCGTAGCGTAATTCACCTTTGTGATGCCGTTGTCGATGCAGGCGGCTACCTGCTCATCCGGCACGCCGCTGGCGCCATGGAGCACCAGTGGGATATCCACCATGGAGCGTATCCTCGCGAGACGCGGGATATCCAGCTTCGGGATGCCCTTGTAGATGCCGTGGGCAGTGCCTATGGCGACGGCGAGGAAATCCACATGCGTCCTCTCCACAAATTCGGCGGCGTCTTCCGGTTTGGTATAGCCGGCTTCCCCCTCCGCCATATCGTTTTCCTCCTTGCCGCCGACGGTGCCGAGCTCCGCCTCCACGGGAAGGCCGGCGCACATCTCAACGACGCTGGATGAAAGGGCGATGTTCTCCTCAAAGGGGAGCTTGGAGCCATCGATCATAACGGAGGAATAGCCCGCGTTTTTGCACTGCTCCGCCAGTTCATAGCTGTCGCCGTGGTCCAGGTGCAGGGCGATCCTCGCTCTGGAGCCAGCAGCCAGCGCCTTTACGATACCGGCAAAGGGGCCTACGCCCGCGTAACGGATAGAGGATGCCGTGGTCTGTATGATGACCGGTACATCCAGCTTTTCCGCCGCGTTTACGACAGCCTGGGCTGTCTCAAGGTTTTCGATATTGAACGCGCCTACCGCATAGTGATTCTTCTGCGCGTCGAGGAGCAGTTCCTTTGTGGATACATATGCCATTGCGATCACTCCTAAATATTGATATCATCCCGTATACAGTAATACACCAAAAACACTGCTCTGTCAATCCGGAAAAACGCAATGCCCTATAATGAAATGAAATTGACTTCCCCGACGCGGATACCTTATAATGGACACGAGATAAACAAAAACGGGAGATCGCTCAAATGGATCTTGACAGACTCGCATCAGCGCTCGACGGGCTCGAGGGGACCCTCCTCCGGAACGAGCCGATGGCAAAGCATACGACCTTCTGCGCAGGCGGCCCGGCGGACCTCCTCTTCCTCCCCGCAAGCGAGGAAGCAGCTGCCATATCCCTGCGTACCGCGCGGGAAGAAGACATACCCTGTATGGTCATGGGAGCGGGCAGCAACCTGGCCGTGCCTTCCGCAGGCATACGCGGCCTTGTGATCGCTATGGCGGATGGTTTTTCCCGGGTAGAACAGAGAGGTACCGTCATCACAGCCCAGGCCGGGGCAAAGCTCACCCGCCTTGCGCGCCGAGCGGCGGAAGCTTCCCTTACCGGGCTTGAATTTGCATCCGGCATACCCGGCAGCGCAGGCGGCGGGACAGCCATGAACGCGGGCGCCTATGAAGGCCAGCTGTCTGATGTCTTTGAGAGGGCGCGCGTCCTGATAGACGGAAGGATAGAGGATATCACCCTTTCCGAAATGGATTACGGCTACAGGCATTCCATGCCGCTTGAGAAGGGCGCCGTCGTCCTCACCGCTTCCTTCAGGCTGAGGCCGGGGGACAGAGAAGCGATAGAGGACACCATGCGGGATATGAACAGGCGCCGCCGTGAAAAGCAGCCGCTGGAATATCCCAGCGCGGGGAGCGTCTTCAAGCGCCCGTCGGGCAATTACGCGGGGGCGCTCATCGAACAGGCAGGGCTCAAGGGCCTGAGCATCGGCGGCGCGCGCGTATCCGAAAAGCACGCCGGCTTCATCATCAATACGGGAAACGCATCCGGGGATGACATCATCGCGCTCATCGAGCTCGTTCGGCAGAAGGTATACGAGCATTCCGGCGTACTGCTGGAACGCGAGGTGCGCATACCGGGGGTGGACGCGCTGTGAGCTTTACCGAGACCGTGCGCAAAGAGCTGTGCCGCAGCGGTACCGGGACCGGGAGCGAGGCCCGCTACCTGCTGTTCGGCGCGCATCTGGCGGCAGATCCGCTCTTTACAAGACATGCCGAAAGCGCGAGACGCCTGCTGGCAGAGGCGCGCCGCTATCCGGATATCTTCGGGGAGAGCAGGCTTGAAAAATCCGGCGGCAGGACGCAGGGCTTCCTGATCAGGCTGGAAAAGATACCCCAGGCGCTTCCCGTACCGGAAGCGCTGGAGCTCGCCTCCGCGCTCCTCAAGGGCGCTTTCCTCATGCGCGGCTATCTGTCGGAGCCGGAGCAGCGCTGCCAGTTCGAGCTGCGCGTTAAGGGTGAGGCCGGCGCGGAATACCTGAGAAAGACGCTCGAAGGGCTGGACATCAGGGCATCCGTGCGCAGCATCCGCAGCGTATGGGGCGTATACCTGCGCTCCACAGAGGCCGTTTCGGATCTTCTGGGCCACATGGGCGCGCACGGCGCGCTGCTGCGCAGGCAGTCGGCCGATGTCATGAAGGAGATGCGTTCAGGCACGCAGCGCCAGGTCAACTGCGATGAAGCCAATATCGAAAAATCCCGCAGAACGGCCCAGGCGCAGCTGGAAGCCATCGAGGAGATCAACCGCGTCATCGGCATCGGGAGCCTGCCGGAGGCGCTTGCGGAGATCGCAGAGCTGCGCATGCGCAACGAGGAAGCCCCTCTGGCGGAGCTCGGGCTTTTATGCAGCCCGCCTATCGGCAAGAGCGGCGTGAACTCCCGCATGAAAAGGCTCATGGATATCGCGGGGAAGCTGCGTTCGGCGGCGCATCCGTAAACCACCGGCAGCTTTTCCGCTGAAAGGCACAGCCCTCGTAGAAGACAGATACGACCCGGAGGTCGATGACTTATGTTCGCACATCTGCACCTGCATACCGAATACAGCCTGCTCGATGGAGCATGCCGCATCAAGGAGCTGGCAAAGCTCGTAAAAGAGCTGGGCATGACATCCTGTGCCGTCACCGATCACGGCGTGATGTATGGCGTGATCGATTTTTACAAGGCCATGAAGGAGCAGGGCATCCACCCTGTCATCGGCTGCGAGGTATACATCTGCCCGGACATGGACGATAAAAGCGCAAACCGCGGTTACAGCCACCTGACGCTGCTGTGCGAAAACATGACAGGCTATAAAAACCTGATCAGAATGGTGAGCGAGGGCTTCACCCGCGGCTTCTACTATAAACCCCGTATCGATTATGAGCTCCTGCGCAGATACGCGGGCGGGCTTATCGCTCTTTCCGGCTGCCTTTCCGGCGATATCCCAAAGGCGATACTGGACGGCCGCATTGAAGATGCCTACAGCCTGGCCGATCAATACATCGATATCTTCGGAAAGGATAATTTCTTCATTGAACTGCAGGATCACGGCCTGACGGACGACAAGCGCGTTCTGCCGGCTCTCATATCTATCGCCAGGGACAAAGGGCTGCGCATCGCCGCCACAAACGACTGCCACTACCTGCGCCGGGAAGACGCCGAAGCGCAGGAGGTGCTCCTGTGTATCCAGACCGGCAAGACCATGTCCGATGAAAACCGCATGCGCATGGGCACCGACCAGCTCTACGTAAAGAGCGAGGAGGAAATGCGCGCCTTGTTCAGGAACCTGCCGGAGGCGATCGACATCACGGAAGAGATCGCCCGGCGATGTGATGTGGAATTTGACTTCTCCCACACCCATCTGCCCCATTACCCGCTGCCGGAAGGCCGCGAAAGCCTGGAATACATGCGCGAGATCTGCGAGGAGGGATTCGCGAAGTACTACGGGCCGGACAGGCAGGATGCCCGCGAGAGACTGGAATATGAGCTCAATGTCATCTCCACGATGGGCTATGTGGATTACTACCTGATCGTATGGGATTACGTAAACTTTGCCAAGACGCACGGCATATGGGTGGGACCGGGACGCGGCTCGGGAGCAGCCTCTATCGCAGCTTACTGCATGGGCATCACAAGCGTGGAACCCCTCAGGTACAACCTCGTTTTTGAACGCTTCCTGAACCCGGAGCGCATCTCCATGCCGGATTTCGATATCGACTTTGATGACCGGCGCCGCACGGAGGTGATCGACTATGTGGCAAGCCGCTACGGGCGGGACCACGTCGCACAGATCATCACCTTCGGCACCATGGCGGCAAAGGGTTCTATCCGCGATGTGGGAAGAGCGCTGAACATGTCCTATCAGGAGACGGACCGTGTGGCGAAGATGGTGCCTTTCGCCCTGGGCATGACGCTCGATATGGCCATGGAGCTGAACCCGGATCTTCGCAAGGCATACGACGAGGATGAGCGCGTGCACCGCCTGATCGATATGGCAAAAAAGCTGGAGGGCATGCCGCGCAACGCCTCCACCCACGCGGCAGGCGTCCTCATCACCGCGGATCCCGTGGTCGAATACGTACCGCTGCAGACAAACGACGATGTCATCACCACCCAGTTCCCTATGGGCACACTGGAGGCGCTTGGCCTGCTGAAAATGGATTTTCTCGGCCTGCGCACCCTCACGGTCATAGGCGATACTCTCGCCATGGTACGCGAGGAGGGCGGTCCGGATATCCATTCCGACGATATCCCAATGGACGACAAGGCCGTCTACGATATGATATCCGAGGGCGAGACGGACGGCGTGTTCCAGATGGAATCCGGCGGCATGAGGCAGTTCCTCACCAATATGAAGCCGGGAAACCTTGAAGATATCATAGCAGCGATAGCGCTGTACCGCCCCGGCCCGATGGAGAGCATCCCCCGATATATCGAGGGGAAGCGCGATCCTTCCAAAGTGCACTACGAGACGGAAAAGCTGCGTCCGATACTGGATGTCACCTACGGCTGCATGGTCTATCAGGAACAGGTCATGCAGATCGTGCGCGATGTCGCGGGATATTCCATCGGCAGGAGCGATCTGGTGCGGCGCGCGATGGCCAAGAAAAAGCACGATGTCATGCTCAAGGAGCGGGAATACTTCGTACACGGCCTGGAGGAAGGCGGAAAGGTAGTCGTGCCCGGCGCCGTACGCCTCGGTACCAGCGAGGAGATCGCCAATAAGCTGTTTGACGATATGACGGCTTTTGCAAGCTACGCCTTCAACAAGGCGCACGCCGCCTGTTACGCCGTCGTAGGCGTGCAGACCGGCTGGCTGAAGGTCCATTATCCGCGGGAATTCTTTGCCGCCCTGATGGACAGCGTGACAGGCAACCCCTCCAAAGTGGCGTTCTATATCCAGTACTGCCGCAGACACGGGATCAATGTACTCAAGCCCGATATCCAGTACAGCCGTGAGGGCTTCCGGGTGGACCCGGATGACAGGAGCGCCATCCGTTTCGGCCTCGAAGCCGTCAAGAGCGTGGGCAGGAACACCGTAAAGGCCATCATAGAGGAAAGGAATCGGGGCGGCCGCTTCCGCGATCTGTTCGATTTCATCCGCCGCATGCCGGAAGGCTCCATCAACAAGAAGGCTGTCGAATGCCTGATACGCGCCGGAGCACTTGATTCCCTGCCCGGCCGCCGCTCGCAGAAGATGGGCGTATTCGAAAAGGCGATGGATTCCGTTGCAAAATCCAAAAGATCCATCATTTCCGGGCAAATATCACTTTTCGGCGATGAAGGCCCATCCCCCTTCGGGGAAGACGAGGCGCAGGACAGCCATACTCTTCCCGATATCGAGGAATTCCCGCTGCAGGCGCTGCTCACAATGGAAAAGGAGATGACCGGCGTCTATATTTCCGGGCATCCTCTGGATGAGTACGCCGATGAGCTTTCCGGGCTTGAGATCACGACGGATCTCCTCGCAGGTCTCGCCGAAGAAGAAGACCACGGCATGGAATATGACGGCCGCTATGTCGCCATGGGCGGCATGATCACCGAAAAGCATACCAAAGCTACCAAAAGCGGCAGCCTGATGGGCTTCATGACCATAGAAGACCTGTACGGCTCCATTGAAGTGCTGATCTTCCCGAAGGTTTTCGAAAGAGTACAGGGAATGCTCAATACAGAAAGGCCGGTAGTCGTGAGCGGCAGGCTTTCCATCCGCGAGGAAGAGAGCCCGAAGCTGCTCATGGATACCATTGAGCCTCTGGAGCATGGAAAAAAAGTGCAGGTAAGGCAGCCGCCCGAAAGAAAGCAGAGCCGTGAAAGGTATCCTGCAGATCCCGTCTTCGCAGGCGGAGATTACGGTGCCTTTGACCCGGGCGATCTTCCGCCTGTGTATCCGGAGGAACCGGAAAGCAAGCCGGCATCAAGCGCCACATTGTACTTGAAACTCAAGGATGGCTCGCTGCTGGGCGAGGTCAGCGCCATCCTCCGCCGCACACCTGGCCCCATACGCGTGGTACTGCGTCTGTGCGCGGAGGGGAAGCTGCTGGAGGCACCGCAGGATATGTACGTAAACGCGCAATACGATAACGCCGCCCTCAAAGCCCTGCTCGGGGAAGGCAGTGTGGTACTGAAGACGAAATAAGCATACAGCCGGAGGGCACATTGCTCTCCGGCTTTTACTGCCCTGATACAGGGTATGCACGCTTATCTGAAGCTGTCCAGAAAGCCTTCCATGACAGGGAGCAGCGTTCCGGGCTTCCAGGGGGTGCGCCTCGCGAAAAGGGTCGGCTTCCGAAGGTCTTCATCGTTCATCATATACGGGACAGACCCTACGCACAGCGTGCAGATCAGCGTATTCTTTACAGGAGATATCTCCTTCAAACGGGAACCCGCATCGCAGTACAATTCTCCCCCTATGCCGTACAGGAGGATATCGCCGAGCCGTATGCCGGATGTGATGAGCGTGATGCAGCCGAGCTTTCCGCCCCTCCAGAACGGCACCTGCCTGTCCTCACGGATGGGGATATCGTTGCTGACGCGCTTTGTCTCAAGCTCTGTCTCGCTGTCATAGGTACGGATACTCTTTTCAGCTTCGCGCAGGTCGGCATACTGGCGGAGGCCCAGGAATTTGAGGATCTGGTAATTGCCCGGATCGAGCAGCTCCTCCCGGACGCCGCCCGTAACAGGATCCGGATAGGAAAGGAAGTTCATGTAGAGCGGGTTCTGGTTCCCGCATGCTCCGGGCATCCACAGGCACACGGAGCCGGGATCCTGCTCCTCAAAAGTACGGCTGACAAAACCGGGCAGGTCGCTTGTGGCCCCGCCGGTGCCGTCTTTTCCGCAGCGGTTCATGTACATGACGACCGCATGGCACGCATAGTTGGCGATACGGGCGATCGTTTTTCCCTGCAGGTCCTCAAAGCGGATGAGCGCGGCTGTCTTATCCGAGACACCGGCGACATTCGTGCCCATCATATAATCGCCGTTGAACATCTGATCACGGTTGACATTGACATAGGACTGCGAATAGCCGATGCCCATCCTGGCAGGCCTCATATCGGCAAGGGCTTCCCGCGCCGCACGGTTTATGCTTTTTCCGAGACGTTCCCCGAACAGCCTGTGGCGTTCGGCAGCCTTCGGGTCTTTGTCCGTCAGTTCCCGGATCTTCTCCTCTGAAGCCATGTAGCCGGGCCGGATATCTGTCATCGGCATATTGTGCGTATGGGTTGCGATCAGATAGATATTCTCCTCCGGAATATCAAACTCACGGCTGAGCTCCCGCACTTTTTCAACGCCGTTCCTGACGCCGATATAGTCTATCGTGATGAGGAGTATCGTTCCATCGCCGTTTCGCAGCGCGATCGCGCGGGCATACATCTCATCCAGGCTGAAAGTTAAGATGTTGTTCACTCTCTGGTACTCCGGAAGCGTATCCGGACCGTATCCCAGATCCCTGTACAGCGGATACCAGCCAGGCTCCGGCGTAAACGAAACACGGGACGCGCCGACAGAAAACATGCTTTTCACGCGATATCCTCTCCTTATCATGCATTTGAAGGTTATCCTGCATTTTCCAATATAATCAAAATGAAAACAGCCGTCAATACGCTGCTGTGCATGTTTATCACCGGCCGACAGATAGAAAATTTCAAAAAATGTATTTACAAATCATCCGGAATATGTTATTATAACCCTTGCAACCAAGCAAGGGGCATTAGCGCAGTTGGTAGCGCACCACACTGGCAGTGTGGGGGTCAGGAGTTCGAATCTCCTATGCTCCACCAAAGAGTTCAGAGTTATTCTGGACTCTTTTATTTTTGAAAGAGAGCGATCAGACGATCTGAAAACGTTCAGCAGCCATTTCATTGAAAACTCCGTCCGATCCATGAACACATGAGAGCTGCAGGACGCGCGCGGGATCAAGGAGCAAAGCCATGAAAAAACAGAGTATGATGAAGGAACTGAAAAGCTTCCTGCTCCTGTGGAGTTCGCAGGCCGTATCCTCTCTCGGTACGGCAATGACAGAATACGCGCTGATCATATGGGTCTACCGCCGGGAAGGAACGGCCTCCAGCATCACACTGCTTACGCTCTGTTCGTTTGCGCCTACGATACTGTTCAGGTTTGCTGCCGGAGCGATCGCGGACCGTTGGGATAAAAAGCGCATCATGCTCATTGCCGATCTNNTTCGCCGCGTGCGGGACGTTCAGCATCTATCTGCTGTATTCGTCTCAGGCGCTCCAGGTCCGGCATCTGTATGTCATCAATGTGCTGCTCAGCTTCATGAACGCTTTCCAGGAGCCTGCCGCTTTTGTGGCGACCAGTCTTTTGGTTCCAAAGGAGCATTATACCAAAGCCGGCGGCCTGCAGAGCTTTTCCGGCGCGGCGGTTTCCATACTGGCCCCGGCGCTGGGCGCAGGTCTCCTGACCTTCGGCGGGTTGAAGGTCGTTCTGATCTGCGATCTTTGCAGTTTTTTTGCGGCTTTCATCGTCCTTATGTTTTTCATCCGGATCCCGAAGGTCGAAAGCTCCGAAAAGGAACAAAAAGAACCGTTCCGAAAAACCTGTACGGAAGGGTTCCGTTTCCTGCGCAGCCATCCTGTGATGCTGCATCTGATCCTGTTTATGGCATGCGTCAATTTCCTTGCCAAGATGAGCAATGACGGGCTCATATCCCCCTTTGTCCTGGCAAGGACCGGCGATGATCAGCAGGTGCTTGGCGCGGTCCAGAGCTTTGTTTCCCTGGGTGTGCTGGCAGGAAGCCTCATTGTGACATGGATGAAGCCCGTGAAAAACAAGCTGAAGCTGATCATTCTCAGCACTGCCTTTGTGTTTTCAGGGAATATCTTCCAAAGCCTGTCGCGGGAGCCATACGTTTGGTGCGCGGCCGCTTTCGGCTCCTACGCCATGGCCGCGATCATGAACGCGCATCTGACGGTTTTTATGCGGGAACAGGTCCCCCTTGAAATGCAGGGGCGTGTTTTCTCCGCGGAAAGCACGCTGAAAAACTGCGCCATCCCCCTGGGTCTGTATTTGGGAGGCCTTATGGCAGATCATGTCTTCGAACCGTTTATGATGTCGGATGCGCCCCTGCGGAAATGGCTGATGCCGGTCTTCGGGATCGGCAAAGGTGCCGGGACCGCCCTGCAGTTCTTTATCATGGGCATACTCGGGATCCTGCTGTGCCTGACGTATTTAAAGATATCGGATGATCACCTGACGGAAAGTGACCGCTGACGAGGAGTGTGACTGTCGGAATAAGGTACCACAGCTCCTTTTCACGGCGCTGACAGCCGGCTCTGAGCACCGTTTCGTATTCCTCACGTGACCGTCATCCATGGGCGTTTCCTTCCGGCTCCGTTTGTTTCTCTGCAGAAAACCTGAACAGCGGATCGCCGTTCTCTTCCGTGCCGTACCGCTTCATGCCGCCCTTTTCCATCACCCGGGCAGAAGCGATGTTTTCTTTGGCGCATCCTCCGTGAACGCTTTTCAGTGCGTAGTCATCCGCGGCGATCCGCAGCAGCTCCTTTACGCACTGTGTTCCATATCCCTTGTTCCGGTATGCCTCATCCAGCAGGATGAATATCTCCGGTTCCGCCGGATCCAGCCTCCCGTCCAGACCGCACCAGCCCATGACAGTCTCCGGATGATCCTTGCCGCACACAGCCAGGCACAGATGGCAGATCCTCCCGGCGGCGTTCCTTTCATAATTCCCGCGCATGCGGGCAATAGCGCCTCTTGCTTCCGCATCGGATACCGGGCGATGGTCGGAAGGCCATGTCCGTGCGACTTCCGCCAGATCGTCTTCCGATACGAAATGAAGGAGCAGGTCCTCTGTCCAATAGTCCTGAAAGCGCCTACGGTAACCGTAACCATCCGGTATCCTGATAAAACCTCTGATATGATCATCCAGCGGCCGCGTGATGATGCCCGATCGGTTGTCGATATTCCCTTCCGCGGCAATGATCACATCACCGGAACTCTTAAGGACGATACCCATATGGTCGTGTTCGCCGTTTTCGAAAACCCTGTCATAAAGGACGATATCGCCGATTTCGGGAATGAAGTCTCCCTTTCCTTTGTGATACTCTATCCTGTCATCGCCCTGCGCGAATTCCTCCCAGGCGATGCAGCCCGCCAGATTGCAGGACCTGCATTCGGCCGGCCTGACAGGGATATCAAAGCCCGCTTTCCGGCAGCAGTAATACACGAATGCCGCGCACCAGAGCCCATCGGCTTCTTTCAGCGTCCATTTGGGGAAAAAACGGATGATCGGCTCAAGGTTTGAAGCCTTTCCAGCGATATATCCATGAAAAGGGATCTGCGCCGCTTCTTCCGCAGCCTTCGCCAGGTATTCTCTTGTC
>DBXA01000154.1:14763-17708 GCA_002309235.1 Christensenella sp. UBA1224
CACGGCATAATGACCGGATATGCACATGGCATCGTCTGCCATGCTCACATGGCTTCCAAACAGCTGCCCGCAAAGCTCGCCCGCAGGCACATAGAAGCTGCCGCAAAGCTGGAGACAAGGCTTCTGCAGCGCCCGGAACACACCATCGCATTCATAAAGCACTGCCTGAGACCTGAGGACCACCTGCCTGCCGTCCGCAAGGACCATAAAGCAGGTTTCACCCGCCTCATCGTAGCTGACACGGGCATCGAAAGCCGCTGCAAAGAATTCCGCAGGTACGCACAATACCTCCGTCTCACCCATTTCCCCTGTTTTTACGGGGCAGAAATGCGGTACATCCGCCGGTACGAACATGCGCGCCGCGTTGGCATTTCCCTTTCCGAAGGGAATGATCTCGCCTGCGCGGTACAGCTTATTGGAGCCCATGCAGACGACCACTGTATCCTCGTCGCCGCGGATAGGCAAACAAGGCTCTGACAGCACGATATTTCCATCTTCACGCCGACAGCCGCTGTACAGCCTGTCCCAGAATACCTGCGCTCCATAGACCGGTTCCCTGTGCCCCATTCCGACGATCTCCCAGTTGATAATAGGCGCATTCTTCCCGGGATAGAAGAGGAAATTGTCCTTCCCCGATATAGACAGGATCGGCAGACAATCCCTTGCCCCATTCACATCCAGCCAGATCTCCCGGTTGAGATCGTTCATGGAATAGCGCATCGCAAAGATATCCTGCGTTTCAGGCGTCAGCATCCAATTGATATCGAGCTCGCCTCTCATCTGTATGATGGGCAGAGGACCCGCAGGGCGGTCATCACCCAGGATATCCTCATGGCTCGGGCCGGTAGCATATCCTGCCGCGGCAAGCACTTCCGGATGCGCCATGGAGAAGGCCAGCGTCATCTGGTCTCCATTGGACATGCCCTGCATATAGATGCGGCCCGGATCTATCCTATACTTTTGTGAAATGAGCCGGATCAGGTCATACAGATACTCTATCTCACGCTCCTGGCAGGCCCAGCTTTCATAATCCGGCGAATTGGGATAGATGATGATAAGGCCCAGGCGCTCCGCCAAAGAATGCCACACGGTATAGCCTGCCCAGCGGCGGCCGTCGTTTCCGCCTCCATGCAGCTGGACCACCAGCGGGAAAGGCTTTGTGCCATCATAGCAATCGGGCACATACTCGTACCAGATGTTCTCCATACCCGGTACGATCTCCCCGCGCTGCTCCAGGAGACCTTCCTGTCCCGGCACGCGGTTCATCGCCTCAAAGTTCACCACAGACACTGCCTGACGCCCCGTTTTGCGGATCATGGATCTCATTTGTATTTCCCCTCCCCGATCATTGCCGGATCCTTATACGCTTCATCGTATTCCGATCGTTTTGATATGGAAATCACCCGGCGGCGGAAGCTTCACTCCGAAAAGGAAGCTATCTCATAATCGCAGGCAACCGACGCGCTGCGGACCTCGTGCATACGCGCCTTCACGGGCAAGTGTACGGGATGCTCCTGATACGCCTGAAAGGATGCCATGCTGTCAAATACCGTGATCAGCGCCAGATCGTAGGAACGGTTGCTGTGAAGCACATCCTGCCCTGCCTCCAGTGACAGCATACCTTCGATCTTTCCCTTCATGCCGTAAAAGTTCTTTACCAGCTGCGGGATCTCATCCTTGTATTCATCTTTGATCTTAAACAGTACGATGTGACGGATCATTTGTTTTTCCTCCTATTATTCCTGCTGATACGTTCCCATTATACCATGTCAGCCGGCTGTCGGCATATACACCTTGAAAAAAGCCCGGATCGCTTGTTTTCAGGAACACGCCGCCATGCTTCCCATGTTTACAACCGTTTCTTATCATGCTATAATCTTGTGAAATTATAAAAGGAGGCTTTTCTATGATTCGGACGGATACAGTGGACTTAACTGTGATCAAAGCAGTCGCTTTCCGGCAGAAGCTCATGTCTGGCGGATCAGGCATAACGGTCCTGCGTTATGATATGGATTAACCAGGGATCGCGTCCATCAGCAAAACTTCCGGGGAGCCGATACCGACTGACAATACGCCGGCAGACGTATATCCGGCAGATGCATTCCGGGAGGCGATCAAGCTGACTGCAGGCATGCCCTATAAGAAGCGCGGCGGCGTCCGCCTGACCAAGCAATCGGTAAAAGAAACACCTCCCGAAAAAAGCGAGGAGTTCACCGAAGAAGACGTCATTATCGACAGCGGCGAGTACAAGAAGCTGGTTGAAGCATATACCGACAAGAATGGAAAACTGTCCTATGATCTGCTCAACCGCGATCTGATCCGGTTTGCCCATGCGAGCAAAATCGTGCGCACGATGATCGAAGAAGGAACGGCCCTGAAAAAGGTACGCTCTTATATCGTATGCACCAAGTTCAGGAATATTATCGGGAGTAAGAAACCCACAGAAGCCCAGGTCCTCAAAATGGCGGATCTCCTGGATGAGGTCAGTCCGAAATCCGCTTTCAAAGCACTGGATGCCGAGCTTCGTAAACAGAGCGCTGCAATAAAGAAAAAGTGACCTGCAGAAAAATTCTTCCCGCCGGGAACATAAACCAAATCCTGATACACGAGAAAATAACGGGCTGCACCTGAAGGGGCAGCCCGTTTCAGTGTACGCTATCCATGACACACAAGCCGGTAATTGTCATCTTCCATTGGTTGAATTATATGAATTAATACATATAATGATATCTGAAAGGTGGGAAAAGTATGATCAGTAAGAACATTCAGACCTTTCGAAAACAGCAGGAGCTGACGCAGGAAGCACTGGCAGAGCTTGTCGGCGTAGCACGGCAGACCATCGTAAAGTGGGAAGCCGGGGAAAGTATACCGGATCTCGGAATGGCAGACAGGCTTGCCCGGGCATTGAAGATATCTCTTGATGACCTGGTCAACACACCGGAAGA
>DBXA01000154.1:17775-23326 GCA_002309235.1 Christensenella sp. UBA1224
GCCCGGGCCAGGAAAGTGTTTCATCTTCAGCCGGGCAGCCAGCTGATCGTTCTGGGCGATGAATACCACGGGATAGCCCTGATAGACGCACAGCTGTTTGTAAAAGCATCGGAGGAATTACGCAATGATAAGTGATAGAAATGCTCTTTTGTCCGTCCGGAACCTTGGAAAGAACTATCCGGGCTTCCGGCTGGGTGAGCTCTCCTTTGACCTCGCGGAAGGAACGATCACAGGCTTCATCGGACGCAACGGTGCCGGGAAAACGACTACCATCAATTCCATACTGTCCTTTATAAGGCCTGACAGCGGCGAAGTCTTGTACCGCGGGATCCCGTTTCGTCAAAAAGAGCATGAGATCCGGGAAAAGATAGGCTTTGTTTCCGCCGGTATGACGTATTATACCCGTAAGAAGCTCAAGACGATCACGGAAGTAACCAGGTCCTTCTATCCAGGATGGAAACAGGATATATACAAAAAGACGATGGATATGTTCTGCCTGTCTGAAGACAAAACGCCGGCAGAGCTTTCCAACGGCATGAAGATCAAATACGCGCTTACCCTGGCTCTGAGCCGCGGTGCAGAGCTGTTTATACTGGATGAACCCACAAGCGGGCTGGACCCTGTCAGCCGTGAGGAGCTGGTGGAAGCCTTCCTCCGGCTGAAGGATGAAGGGAAGACGATACTGTTCTCTACGCACATCACTTCCGACCTGGAAAAATGCGCGGACCGTATCCTGTTCATACGCGCGGGAAAGCTGAAAGCGGATGAAGATCTGGACGGCTTTCGCCGCAGCTTCAGGATCATTGAAGCATCCGATCCCATCCCGCCGGAGCTTGCGGCCGTATCCCGCGGAAGCTGCCGGACAAAGGACGGGTATACAGTACTCGTATCCCACGCCGATGCCGCACCTTTCTCCGGAAGAGATGCCGCTTTGGAAGAGATCATGGTCCATTTGGAGAAGGAGGAAGAAGCATGAAACTTCTGAAAAAGGAATTCCGGCTCTGCATGCACCCCACCGGTTTTTTCATGCCCCTGTTTTCCATCCTGGTGCTGGTACCGGGGTATCCATACGGCGTTTGCTGCTTTTATACGACGCTGGCTATCTTTTTCATCTGCCTGACAGCCAGGGAAAACCACGATGCCGCCTATACGCTTACCCTGCCGGTATCCAGAAACGATGCAGCATTTGCCAGGATATTGCTCTGCGTGTGCCTGGAAGCCGCGCAGCTTGTGATCATGGCGCTGTTCATCCCCGTAAAAAACGCGCTTGGCGCAATGCCGAACCCGGCAGGGCTGGATGCAGGCCCTGCGCTGATCGGGGAAGGCTTCCTGATCTATACGATATTCAACATCATCTTCTTCCCCTGTTACTTCAGAGATATCAACAAACCGGGCAAGGCTTTTCTGTTTTCCTCGACCGCCGTATTCCTATGGCTCGTTCTGGAGATCATAGCGACCTATACCGTTCCCTTCGTCCGGGATGTGCTGGACGCCCCGGATCCGGCAAAGGCAGGGCCTCAGGTCTTGTTCGTGCTCGTTTCGATGGCCCTGTTCGCATTAGGGACATGGTACAGTACCGTCCGCAGCGGCAAAGCCTTTTCCAAAGTGGATCTTTCCCTGTAAAATAACTTCACTGGGAAAGAGCGCCGAGCTCTACCCATATTGCCGGGCGGACCGCATTGGCCGCATCGTCGACCGCCCAGCCCTCGTTATGTATCGTGCCATAGCCTTTGACACCCGCAGCCAGGCTCCGGCTGCTGCCCGGCGTCCGCAGCCACCAGTATACCGCCTCTTTTCCATCCGCCATATTTCTGTTGCTCGTCCAGGCTCCCTGCGCTTTTGCGTAATCCGTTGCCCCGCAGATACGGTCTTCATCTCCCGAAAAATACTTCTCCGCTTCGGTTATACTGAGCGGGAACACCCTGTCCCACACATCATACCCGGCATAGGTGCCGTATACCGGATTATCCTCGGCAGCAGAAGTCATTGATACGATCTTCTCTTTTTCGGAATCGTCAAAAGCCGCTTCGAGGAACTTTTCATTCATCCAGACCCTTAAAGAGCAATTTTCCCATGTGATATTCTCTTGCGCAGAATGATAAGGCCTGGCATCCAGAGCATATTTTGACAGAAGGAGCGCCTTCCCGTCCCGCACATCCAGAACTATCCAATCAATAGACGTCATATCCTTTCCGGATGCCGTCTGCGGATAATGACCGAAGGAGACAAGGCTCCCAAGCTCCGGCGATCGTTCCTCTCCGAGAGGGATCCAGACGACCACCTTATCGTACGACTCATATTTGAGATAGGATACATTCATCTGTGCTGACCAATAATCCTTATCTCCGCGATACGTGTAATATAAGCCGAAGCCTTCCTGATTCCGGAACAGGGTATCCATATCTCCGCTCACATTGGCGTTAAGCGTCGTATACTTCAGTTTGCCGTCCTCCCGGATATTGCTGATGTAGTAATTCTCCTTGAGCGAGGCATGCAGCTGTTCAACGACAGCCCTCGAATCCGCAGAGCCGGTACGGATGTATTTGACCAGCGCAAGCCAGTCCTTGCTGTCCTGATAATCGAATATATCGACATTGTCAAACGCAACACCCCGGAAGGATATCTCCATACCCGCTTCCGATGCCGCCCACCATCTGTCCGACTTACCGGCATCCGCGTGGCCTTGCGCGCCGAATACAGAATCCATCTTATTCCTGAGGGCATACGCATCCGATGACAAAGTCCGCCAGTTCAGCAAGACATCCCAGTTCTGACGGCTGGCATTCCATACGACATCAAAGACCTGGGTCTCCGGTACAGGCGTTGCCGCAGGCGCCGGTATAGGCGTAGCTGTCGGTCTGGGCGACGGCTTGGGCGATGGCGAAGGTGTCGGTATCGGCGTAGGGGACGGCGTGGGAGAAGGCGTAGGCGTCGGAGCCGCGATCGACAGCGCCGTCTGATACATCTCACCGCTGTCACGCCAGTTCAGACCCTCTAAGGCTTCCATCGCTTTTTCGTATTCACCCGCCTCATACAGCGCTTTTCCCTGTTCATATGCCTTCCCCGTCAGATCGATCTGGCGGTCAAATGCATCCAGCACATCGCGTATCCCTGCATAGCTGTGCCAGGCTTCGGCATATTCCCCGTTCTCTTCCTCAAGTCTCGCTCCGATGTATTCTATCAGATCTCCGCACTGGGGCAGACCGTTCTCAGCAAGTGATGCCGTGAAGCTCTCCTCACCCTCAAGCAGCATCAGACGGTAGATCGCCGTTTCCAGATCCGGATCTCCACCCTCATCCAGGAGGTATATATCCGAAAGCGCCTGCGCGTATTGCTTATAGTTCTTCGCTTCCAGGTAGTTCCCCGCTTTTTCGAAATAACTGACCGCCTGCTGCGCCTGCTGGTATGTCATCTCTCCAAGCCCGGCTATGCCCATGCCGTAGTACCCTGCCTGATCAATAACCGCCTGTGCCGGAACGATCCCGGCAAACAGAAGAAGTACAGCCAGAAGCAAAGCATATATCTTTTTCATTTTGTCCTCCTTGGATACCTGTACGGACAGCCTTTTTTTGCTTTAGCTACCTGTCCGGAGACCATGCCAAAGCCGAAGCTCCCGTTATCAGGTAAATGCTCCGATATCGACCCACATAACAGGCCTGACCGCGGATTTGGAATAATTGACCCAGTCTCCTGCGAGATACAACGAACCATCCCCCAGGACGCCTGCCGCACGGTTGTGTCCATTCCCTGCCGTCCGCAGCCACCAGGAGCAGGAAGGCTTTCCATCCACGAGATTATTGCTGCTCGTCATTACTCCCCTGGCAACAGCCTGATCTGTCGGAGCGCATGCGCGGCTGTCATTATCCGTAAAATACTTTTCCGCTTCCGCAGCGCTCAGCAAAAATATCCTGTCACGGGTACTTTCCCCATCGGATAGGCCCCATTTATTATACCCCGCTTTTATATCCGTGTAGAAAATCTTGCTCTTCTCCGTGCCGGTAAAAGCCGTATTGTAGAAATCTCCGTTCAGCCACTTTCGCAGTGAACAGTTCTCCCATGTCACATTTGTTTTTGTCGAATGATACTGCCTGCAATCCAGAGCGTACCGGCTGATCAGCAAAGCTTTCCCATCCTGCACATCCAGCACAAGCCATTCTATCGGTGTATTGTCCGTACCGCCCTTGGTCTGCGCATAATGCCCGAAGGAAACAGAACGGCCTGCCGTAAGCGTCTTATCGATATCCAGCGGGATCCAAACGACCACTTTATCATATGCTTCCGTTCTGATAAGACGTATGTGTATCTGTGACCCCGGATGATCATTTTCTCCGTAATATGTATAGATCAGTCCAAAGCCTTCCTTGTTGTTGAACAAGGCGTTCATATCTCCAGCCACATTCGCATTCAGTGAGGAATTTGTCCACACCCCATCCGTCAGGACATTGCTGCTATAGTAATGGTCCTTCATGGAAGCATGCAGTTTTTCGATCGTGCTCCTTGAATCCCCGCTGCCTGTCGTGAGATTTGTTACCAAAGCAAACCAATCCCTGCTGCCGTCCTGATAATCACAGACATCGGCAAATTCAAAGGTCACGCCAAGGAAAGTTATCTCAGTATCCGCTTCCGGACCACTCCACCACCATTCGATCCCATCACTGGTGGCATGGCCCTGGTCGCCGAACACCGCGTTCATTTTATCTCTCATGGAAGTCCCATCCGACGGCATCGTATACCAATTCAGCAGGATATCCCAATTTCCTCTGCCGGCATTCCAAACAACGTCAAAGATCTGCTGGCTGCCTGCTTTCTGAGGCGTCGCTGTCGGGACAGATTTAGGAACCGGAGAAGGCTTCGGCGTCAGCTTTGACACAGGTTTCGGCGTCTTGGTCGGGTTTGGCGTAGTCGTCGGCTTCGGCACAGGTGTCGGGTAAACCGTCGGGACCGGCGTCGCCTTCGGTGTGGGAACCGGTGTAGGCGTTGGTACCGGTGTCGGAGCCGTTATTGCCAAGGCTTCCCGATAAAGGTCATCGCTGTCACGCCAGTTCAGCCCCTCCAGGGCCTCCGCCGCTTCCTCGTATTTTCCCGCTTCATACAGCGCTTTTCCCTGCGCATACGCTTTCCCTGTCAGATCGATCTGGCGGTCGAATGAATCCAGCACATCGCGTATCCCGGCATAGCTGTGCCAGGCTTCGGCATATTCTCCGCTCTCTTCCTCAATCCTCGCACCGATATACTCGATCAGATCGCCGCACAGAGGCAGACCGTTTTCAATGAGTGATGCCCCAAAGCTCTCATCACCTTCAAGCAATGTCAGGCGATACATCGCCGTTTCCAGATCCGGATCTTCTTCTCCCGCCTCATCCAGAAGGTATATATCCGCAAGCGCCTGCGCGTACTGCTTATAGTTCTTCGCCTCCAGGTAGTTCCCCGCTTTTTCGAAGTAACTGACCGCCTGCTGCGCCTGCTGGTATGTCATTTCCCTGAGCCCCGCTATGCCCATGCCGTAATAACCCGACTGGTCAAAGACCGCCTGCGCCGGGACAATGCCCGC
>DBXA01000154.1:23360-36303 GCA_002309235.1 Christensenella sp. UBA1224
CCTCCCCTAAAAAATGCATGATCGCCAGTCCCTTACGGATCGGCATTGATCTGTACCCAGATGGCAGGACGGACAACTCTCGAATGATCACTGACATACCTGCCTGAATAATCGATCTCACCGCTGCTGGCAACACCCGCAGATTTTAAACTGCTGCTGCCGGACGTCCTGAGCCACCAGTAACCTGCTGCAATTTGGTCCAGATGGTTTATATTTCTCGTCCAGGCTCCACGCTGTTCCGCGTATTTTGTCACACCGCAGACACGGTCTTCTCTTACAAGATACTTTTCCGCCTCGGCGGCACTCAGCAGGAATACCTTATCCCACATATCCTTTCCCGGATCGGTATCGTATTGGGGATTATCATCCGCAATGATATTCACCCTGGCTATCTTCCGCCTTTCGGAAGCGCTGAAAGCGGCTGTATAAAACTCACCGTTCAGCCATTTCCGCAAAGAACTGTTTTTCCATGTCACTTGCTCATCCGATACATGATATGCCCTGCAATCCAAGGCGTACCGGCTTACAAGCAGCGCTTTCCCATCCCGTATATCCAGTACCTGCCACTCGATCGGAGTATCGTCCGTACCCTCCTCCGTCTGAGGATAACTGCCAAAGAAAACATGGTTGCCAATCTCATATACATTTTCTCTGTCCAGCGGGATCCAGACCTGCAAAGTATCGTTTTTTTCATTTTTGCTATAAACTACGTCGATCCTTGTATCCCAATTTTCCCCGTGAAAGGTATAGATCAGGCTGAAATTGTCATTATTGTCAAGCAGGGCATCCAGATCTTCCGGCTCACTTGCATTCAGCGAAAAGTATTCGGTCTCTCCATCAACCGAAGTATAGCCGACATAATGGTGTTCACGCAACGAGTCATGCAATAATTCGACAGCAGTCACTGACTCCTCAGATCCGGAAGTCACTAATACTTCCAGTATTAACCAGTTCCGGCCATCCGGAGCACGATACACATAAGCATCGAAAAAAAGCACACCATGAAAAGAGATCCACGAATGAACAGCCCACCAAAGCCAGACAGTTTTACCTTCATCAGCCATCCCTTCCATAGCAAGGGCCTGGTCCAATCGTTCCTTCATGGCTGCCATATCCGAAGATAGCGTAACCCCGTTCAGCAGGATATCCCAGTTCTGTCTGTATACATTCCACCTGACATCAAACTGCTGGGACTTAGGTATCAGCACGGCATTATGGTACAGGTACTCGCTGGCCTGCCAGTTCAAACCTTCCAGCACCTGCGCAGCCTTTTTATAATCACCTCTCCGATAGGCGGATCTCCCTTCCTCGTATGCTTTTTCCGTCAGCGCGAGCTGCCTGTCAAACGAATCCAGCACATCGCGGATCCCGGCATAGGTGTGCCAGGCGGTACCATATTCCTCATCCGTCTCAAGCTTTCTCGCGCTGATATAATCGATCAATCCCCCGCAGGATGGAAATCCGTTCTCCGCAAGGGACAGAGCAAAGCTTTCTTCCCCTGCCAGGATCGAAAGCCGGTAGGCGGTCATATTCAGGTCTGCCGTTCCGCCTTCATCTTCCCGCAATATCTCGGAAAGCGACAGCGCGTACTGCTTGTAGTTCTTCGCTTCCAGGTAGGTCCCCGCCAGATCGAAGCAGTGCTCAGCCTGCTCCGCCTGCTGCCATTTCATTTCTTCCAGCGCGGACAGGCCGAGCGCGTAATAATCCTCCCGGCCGAAGGATGCCTGCGCAGGCATGACATATAAGCACAGCAGAACCGCTGCAAGGCATGCGCATATCTTTTTCATTGATCATCCTCCCCCGAAAACTCTCATAAGCACACTCTTCAGTCGACAACGGCATCGAGCTCCACCCATACGGCCGGTCGGACAGTGCCGACATCGTTGTCGACAGCGAGGCCGCTGTAATGAAGCGCCCCGCCGCCCCCGATATCCGAGGCGTTGCTCCCCTTGTGCCCGGGCGTCCTGAGCCACCACCAGCATGTGCCTTCGCCATTTACGTAATTTTTGCTGCTCGTCCAGGCTCCGCGCGCCCTGGCGTAACCCGTCGGCACACACTTGCGGGACTGGTCGCTGCGGAAGTACATATCCGCCTCCTGGAGGCTGAGCAGGAAGACGCGGTCCTGCGTGGCACGTCCCGCATAGGTATCGTATTCCGGGTTCCAATCCGCACTGACATGCGTATAGGCAAGGCTCTCCCTTTCCGAACTGTTGAAAGCCTGTCTCAGGAAGGTATCGTTCAGCCATTTACGCAGCGAGCAATTCTCCCAGGTCACAGATTCATCCGCCGTATTGTACTGTACGCAATCAAGGGCATATCGCGAGAGCAGAAGGGCATACCCATCCTTCACATCCAGCACGAGCCATTCGATGGTCGTGTTATCCCTGCCGCTCGCGGTCTGCGGATAGCGGCCGTAGAAGACTGTATCTCCGACCTCGAGCGCAGGCTTTGGCACAGGAGTCGGCCTGGCAGTAGGCCTTGGCGTCGGAACAGGCGTCGGTCTCGGCGTCGGCCGCGCAGTAGGCTTCGGTGTAGGGACAGCCGTCGGTCTCGGCGTGGGGACAGGTGTCGGCGCATGCGTCGGCTTTATGATCGAAAGCGCTTTTTTGTACATCTCTTCGCTGTCCAGCCAGTTGAGGTCTTTCAGTGCCTCCGCCGCAAAAGCATAGTCTCCTCTGATATAAGCTGCTTTACCCTGTTCATATGCCTTATCGGCAAGGTCTACCTGACGGTCGAACGAATCCAGTACATTTTCCGTCAGCGCATAGCTGTGCCAGGCTGCCGCGTAATCCCCGGCCTCCTCCATCCGGCGCGCTTCGATATAAGCGATCATCCCTTCACAGGATGGGAAGCTGTTTTCCATAAGCGATTCCGCGAAGGACCCCTTCCCCGCCAATAGTGAAAAGCGGTAGACGGTCTTTGTGAGATCCGGTTTTTCATCCTCGTCCAGCCGGAACACCTCGGACAGCGCCTGGGCATACTGTTTGTAATTCTTCGCCTCCGCGTAATCCCCCGCTTTATCGAAATGGTTGACCGCCTGCAGAGCACCCTCCTGTGTCATTTCAGCGAGCGAGGCGATACCCATGCCGTAATAATCCTCCCGGCTGAATACCGCGTACGCCGGCAATGCCGAAAGGCATATCAGCGTGCAGAAAAGCACAAGCGCAAGCAATCGTTTCATATGGAAAACCTCCCCCGGAAGAGAAACAGAAGTGTATCATTCATAATCTGCGCCGAGGTCTATCCAGATTGCCGGACGTACCCCTGCCTGCATAAAGTTTACCCCATCGCCATCGATATATACCGATCCATCCGCGCTGATATTCACAGCCGTGCCGCTCGTTTGCCCGGGCACTCTCAGCCACCAGCAGCAAGTGGTCTGGCCGTCCACAACATAATCGCTGTTCCGCCATATACCCTGGGATATGGCGTACTTAGTGGGGATACACCTGCGAGCGGCGTCATCTTCAAAGTACTTCTGTGTTTCCTCAATGCTCAGAAGGAACACATTATCCTGCGTATTCCTGCCTGATTTGGTGTGGTGCTTGTAATTATCCCCTGCTCTCACAAGCGTGGTCTGTATCCCGGCCTTTTCGGAATCCGTGAAGGCGTTGTTGTAGAACCCGTTATTGAGCCACTTGCGAAGCGCACAGGTCTCCCATGTCACGGAAGCATAGGAAGAATGGTACGGCCGGCTGTCCAGGCAGTATTTCGAGAGCAGCAAGGCCTTTCCGTCAACCACCTCCAGCACGATCCAATCGATCGGCGTATCATCCCCGCCCTCCAATGTCTGAGGAAAATGCCCGAAGGTTACGGTATCTCCCGCCTGCGCTTCGGCAAGGGATTTCTGCTGAAACGAGCGGCTATATATCAGCTCCAGGTGCGTATAGCCTTCCTCCGGAAAGAAGTAAAGGGAGATCATCTCGTCCGCTTCGCCCGGGAGGGAACCGGAAAGATCTGTATAAAACAGAGAAAAGCTGCCCGCCTCGATCATAACTGCCCTGTCGCCGGCACTGCCCGGGTCAAGGGCCGTCTCCATCCAATTCCCCGTTCCATCTGGCATATAGGCACAGGAATAGCAATAGCACAGGGAGGTATGGATCAGCCTTAGTACGGCATCCGTATCCTCCGGCTGTATGGCAAACGACAGACTAAGCTGGATATCCCGGTATTCTCCCGCATATTCCGGATCAGACACCTGTATCGCGGTTCCGTTCACCGGAATACCCAGAAAGCTGACAAGGGCATTTGAGTTTCCGGAATCCCAAATCTCGTACCAGGCATAGTCGTTCCTATCGCAGTATGCCGGCTCTGCTCCCGGATCTCCCAGCTCCGCTTCCACCGCCCACATGAAGGGCTCCGGCTCCATCGGCAGATCATATCCGTTAAACAGAATATCCCAGCCGCCCTCAGAAAGATCCCAGGCAAAATCCACCGTGACGGGGATCGACACGCTTTCCCATACGGGCTCGGGATCCAAATCTTCCTCCGGCTCGGGCTCCAAATCTTCCTCCGATGCGATCCCAAGCATTTCCGCCGCGGCAAGGTACATTTCCTCGCTGTCGCGCAGCTTCAGCCCCTCGAGGGCAATATAAGCTTCCCCGTAATCCCCTCTGTCATAGGCGGCCTTTCCCTGCTCGTAAGCCAAAGGCACAAGATCGACCTCGCGGTCCATCGCGTCCAGCACATCCTCGATCCCCGCATAGCAGTGCCAGGCGGCCGCATATTCCCCCGCGTTCTCCATCTGGCGGGCATCGATATACGTGATCAGTTCCTCGCAGGAGGGAAGGTCGTTCTCCGCAAGCAAAAGGGCAAACCCTTCTTTTCCCGCAAGCAGGGAAAAACGATATACGGTCATCTCCATATCCTGCTGCACGTTTTCATCCATCAGGAATATCTCCAGCAGCGCTTGCGCATATTGCTTGCAGTTCTTTGCTTCGCCATAGCTTCCGGCCTTGTCGAAGGCATTCACCGCCTGCTGGGTATCCTCAAACGTCATCTCGCCCAAGGAAACGATGCCCATGGCATAGTAATCCTCCCGGCTGAATACCGCACGGGCAGGCACTGTACCAAGAACGAGCAGCAAAGCACACAACAGGACCGATATTCTGCGTCTCATGACAGTCTCCTTTGATGATATCACCATGAAATAGCCTCTGCATCCACCCACAGAGCAGGCCGGACGCAGCCGGAGGTCAGGCTGCCGACATAATAATGACAAGCCCCGAAGTAATTGATGTATGCCGTATTGTACTGATAGAGGCCGGGTGATCTGAGCCACCACCAGCATGCCATTTCAACACCTTTATACTTATCCGATGTTCCTGCTCCGTGGTTTTCTGCATAATCCGTCGGAGCACATATCCTGTCTTCATCACAGGAAAAATACTTTTCCGCTTCAGCACAGCTGAGCAGGAAGACCCTGTCATAGGTGTCATTGCCGCCGTCCGCGCTGCTCTCTGGGCTGTTCTGGCGTCTGCTGTTATCGATCCACGTCGTCTGTACAGAAGCCTGTTCTTCCCGCGTAAAGGCTTTATCCAGAAAAGTACTGTTGAGCCAAGTCCTGAGGGTACAATTCTCCCAGGTGATGCTCTTGTTTGAATTGTTGTATTGCTTCGCGTCCAAGCCGTATCTGCTGATCAGGAGCACTTTGTCGCCTGACGTATCCAGAACGATCCATTCGATCGCAGTACTGTCCCTTCCTCCAACTGTCTGCGGATAACGGCCGAAAATGACGGTCTCGCCAATCTCGGGAGCAGGCGCCTGAGTAGGTGCAGGCGTAGGTCTGGCAGTCGGTCTTGGTGTAAGTGCCGGTTTTGGTACAGGCGTCTGCATCGGTTTCGGCGTCGGAGCAGGTGTCGGGGCTATGATCGACATAGCTTTCTCGTACAGCTCTCCGCTGTCCTTCCAGTTCAGTCCCTTCAAAGCATCGGCCGCTTGTTTGTAATCCCCGTTGTCATAAGCCGCTTTCCCCTGCTCGTACGCCTTCTTTGTGAGTGAGATCTGCCGGTCGATCGAATCCAGCACCTCCTCGGTTTCCGCATAGCAGTGCCATGCTTCCGCGTATTCTCCGGCAGTTTCCAGCTGCCGTGCCTCGATATACATGATCAGCCCGCCGCAGGAGGGAAGATAGTTTTCCGAAAGAGATTCCACGAAGCTTTGCTTCCCCTCCAACATGGAAAAGCGGTAAATCGTCAGTTCCAGATCCGGCTCCCCGCCTTCGTCCAGAAGGAATATCTCCAGAAGAGACTGCGCGTATTGCTTGTAGTTCTTTGCCTCTCCGGCATTGCCTGCTTTCTCAAAGGCGTCTATTGCCTGCTGCACCTGTTCAACAGTCATTTCTTCAAGGGCTGCAATACCCATGGCATAATAATCCTCCCGGCTGAATACCGCATAAGCCGGTATGACAAGCATAATCATCATCAGAACGGTCAACTGAAATGCCATTATTCGTTTTATTATCAGGTTTTTCTTATTTAAAACAAATAAGCCATGTGTAATCATATACCAGCCATCCTCTTGAAACCGGTAATACAGCAAATTTCCATGATCTTAGTAAATAATCTCACATATCCCGGCTGCTAAAGACATTACAATCAATAATAGTCGCCAAACGGAATACTCACATTAAAGTAGTCCCCTGAATCGAACTTACAATAAGTAACTGTTATTATTTTATCTTCAAAACTATCATAGTAATAATGGATAAACAGTTGGTCCTCATCATTAAGTCGAAGCGCCATTTCTTCAACTGCCTGGTCTAAATCAGGATAAAAGTACTCTCGCCAAAAAGAATTACCAGTGATAGCTACCATGCACCAATATGATTTCATAAGTTCTTTATTTACCTGAATAAATGATGTCTCTGCAGTCAAATCAGCGTTACTGGAAAATCCCAGTGCATAGTATTTCTGAGTACCCGACCATCTCTCTAATTCTGCCTTTTCAAAAGAGATACCTTTGAAATGAATCTCGGTCTCCACCGGCGATGACCACCAGCACAAGCCATCTTCATCCTTTCCCCACGGGGAATCAAAGTGTGCAGATAAATATTCTGCTAACTTTTCCGGTTCCGACGGCAGCACGTTCCCATTCATATATATATCACATTTCTCCTTTTCCGCATTCCATGCAATATCAAAATCATCTGTCGTGGAAGGAAAAGAACCTAAAGAAACAGTCAGATTCATATATCCTGAGGATGGGACGCAATGAATATTAAGATAGTTACCCATGTCGTCCATATCCTCTGAATAATAGTACAGATTAAAGTCATACGGCAAATCGAATGAAGCCAAACACATTTCAAGTTCCTCTTCTGTGAGATCATATGAATTTCCATCTACATAGTATGAACCCGAGAACGTATAATCAGCAGTATATGCACTGTGTAGTTCCCATATGCTGTTTACAACCTCCACTTCTTCTGAGTTCCAAACAAATTGCAGACGTCCTTGGCAACCGTTATAATGCGAGTCTTCGGTATAATATGCCCACATTGTATCAAACGGAATGCCTTCTAAGAACAGTCCATCCACATGCTCGAAAGGTTCGTTGCCCAAATAACAATCTCCATTCTCACTCGACACCCATGAAAGGCCAAAGCAGACTGCTACAGTATCTATCAACTCTGCCGGGTCAGATGATATAAGAATCCCACAACAATAAACATCCCATTTTCTATCTTGCGCATTCCAAGCCAATTCAAAACCATCTGTTGTTGATGGTTTTTCCATAGGTTTCGCTGTCGGCAATGGTGTTGGATCAGATGTAGGAGTCGGTTTTTGTGTTGGCATAGGTGTCGGTGCAGCAGTTGGCGTGGGACGCAGCTTCTCCAGTGCGCTTTTGTACATACCGTCACTATCCCGCCATTCCAGGCCTTTTAAAGCCTCTGCGGCTGCAGCATAATCCCCACTATCATAAGCCGCTTTTCCCTGCTCGTAGGCCTTGCCTGTCAAATCAAATTCCCTGTCGTAGGCGTCCAGCACATCCTCGATCTGTTCGTACAGGTGCCAGGCTCCCGCGTAATCCTCAGAGCTTTCAAGTATCCACGCTTCTATATATATAATAAGACCTTCACATGAAGGAAAGCCGTTCTCCGAAAGGGATTCCGTAAAGTTCTGCTTCCCTGCCAGCTTCTGGAGGCGATATCCCGTCATTTCCAGATCCGGCTTTTCACCTTCCTCTAACTGCAGGATCTCGAAAAGCGACTGCGCATACTGCTTGTAGTTCTTCGCTTCCAGGTGATTCCCTGCCTTATCGAAGTAATTTACAGCCTGCTGCGCCTGAGCAGAGGTCATATCCTTTAAGGCGGATATGCCCATCTTATAGAAGCCTTCCTGGTCCATGACCGCGTAAGCAGGCATGATGCTCATGCAGATCAGCAATACAGAGAGAAGGAATGCCATCTTTTGCCTCATTGATAACGCCTCCTGTTTGATAAGCATAAAGTTTATTCGCTACTCTTTTTAGTTTTAGAACATTCACTGCCTGAGATCACTTGGCAAAGGCATCAATATCTATCCATACAGCCGGACGGACGCATACACTGTCAGTCTGTACGCGGCCATAGTGACGGGCACCATCATGGTAGACGAAAATAGCACTGTACTGGTAATTACCGGGGGAACGGAGCCACCACCAAGAGGTAACCTTGCCATTTTTCAGGATAGTATTGTTTGTGTACGCACCGCAGGCGATCGCATACTGTGTCGGTATACACAATCTGGAATCCTCCGTCTGAAAGTAAGACCAGGTTTCCTGATAGCTGAGCAGGAAAACCGTATCTCTTGTGTTTCTGCCGCTGTAGGCCGCATAGCCGCCATAGCCCTGGCTTCCGCTGTTGTTTATTTCAGTCGGAAGGAGCGCCTTTTTTTCTTCCTCTGTAAACGCAGCAGCCATAAATTCCCCGTTCAACCATTTCCTCAAAGAACAGGTTTCCCAGGTGACATCCCTTAGCCCGTTGTTGTACATCTGCGTATCCAAACCAAACCGACTGATAAGAAGCGCTTTTCCATCCTGCACATCCAGCACCAGCCACTCGATGGGCGTACTGTCCTTCCCGGAGGAGGTCTGCGGATAACGGCCGAAGGTGATATTGTCCCCAACCCGTACCGGTCTGGGAGTCGGCGCGGGCTTCGCCGTGGGCGTCGGCAAGGGAGTCGGTCTCGCTGTATGTGTCGGTTTCGGTGTCGGAGTCGGCTGCGGTGTGGGGCTCGGCGTAGGCTTTGGCGCAGGCGTCGGGGCGAGCTTTTGCATTGCGGAAAGGTACAGAGCTTCGCTCCCGGGCCAATCCAGCCCATCCAGGGCAGCTGCAGCGGCTTCATAATCCCCTGCTTCAAAAGCAGTCTTTCCCTGCTCGTAAGCCGGTTCCGCCAGATCGATCACCCTGTCGGAGGAATCCAGCACTTCTTCTATCTCAGCGTAACAATGCCAGGCACCTGCCTGATCCTTTGCCATCTCCAGCTCTCTGCCCTGGATATAGAGGATCAGCCCTTCACAGGAGGGGAGTATGTTTTCCACAAGGGATAAGGCAAACCCCTCTTTTCCCGCAAGCCTCGAAAGGCGGTAGACCGTCTTTTCGAACTCCGGCATCTGCCCCGCGTCCAGCAGGAATATCTCCGAAAGAGACTGGGCATACTGCCTGTAGTTTTTGGCTTCTCCGTAGTCCCCGGCTGCTTCGAAGGAATCGATCGCCTTCCCGATGCTTTCAGGCGACATATCCGCGAGGGCAGAGATCCCCATAGCGTAATAATCCTCCCGGCTGAACACAGCGTGAGCATGCAGGCTGCCAAAGCACAAAAAGAAAGCGCAGAGAAGCAGGATATACTTTTTTATCATGGATAAGCCCCTCCCATAAGCAGAGACATCACGTATCGGATCATTCCTGTAAGCTCAACGCAGCTACCAGAGGATGCTTGCTCTGTGGATAGTATTCTAATTGAAGCTTCGAGACGGAATCCTGGCTGCATTCAATCTGAAGCCCTCCTCCATTATCAAGAATCTCTTTCACAAATTCGTCATCCAGGACTTCACCCAGATCAAAATCCGCTTCAGACCATTTCTGAATCGTTTCAAGCCCGTAACTCATTAAAAATACACTATAAATACTATCTTCCAGATCCATTGATAATATATATCCGAGAAGCAGATCAAATTCACCTTCATATTTTGTACCAATGTCAAAAACGATATAGCTTGGCAAGGGCCACGTTATATTATCATAGAAGTGAATATAGAAATCATCCACGTCCAATTCAAGTCCTGATCTGGGGAAGAGAATCCTATTTCCCTCTGACCCGGATTCCCATACCTTGAACGAATGACTGTCATAATCGACTGTCCTGTCCGGTAAACCGCATTTTTCTGTCAGCTGCCGCAGCATATCCTCTGCTTTCATAGACAATGCCTGGTCGTTCAGAAAAAGAAACCATTCCCCATTCCAATCATCCATGATCGTAAAGTCATAAACTTTTCCTGTTTTCTGTTCACCGGCAGAACTCGGCATTGCCGAAGCTTTAGGCTCTTGCTTTGGTTCCGGTGTTGATACAGGCGTCGGCATAGGTGTCGGTTTCGGCGTTGGTCCAGGCGTCGGCTTAAGCGTAGGTTCCGGTGCAGGATTCAGGATTTCTACAGCGCTTTTGTACATTTCTTCACTGTCCCGCCAATAGAGATCCTTCAAAGCCTCCGCGGCCTTCTCGAAATTTCCGTTCTCGTAAGCCGCTTTTCCCTGTTCATAGGCTTTTTTTGTCAGGCTGTACTCCCTGGATGTCGAATCCAGCACCTTTTCGATACCGGCGTACAGGTGCCATGCGGCTGCGTGATCCCCGGCAGCCTCCTGCTGTCTGGCTTCGACATATACGAGCAGCCCCTCGCAGGGAGGAAGGCCGTTCTCCTCCAGAGACGATGTAAAATCTGTCTTGTCCGCAAGTCTCAGCAGGCGGTATGCCGTCATTTCCAGATCCGGATCCCCGCCTTCATCCAGCTGAAATATCTCCTGCAGAGACTGGGCGTACTGCAAATAGTAATTTGCTTCTGCGTAATTCCCGGCTTTTTCGAATTGGTCCACCGCAAGCTGTGCCTGCTGCGCCGTCAGGTCCTTGAGAGAGGCTATTCCCATATCATAGAAAGCCTTCTGATCAAACACCGCATGTGCGGGTATTACAAAAAGACAGATCAGCAATACAATCATTGAGAGGGCAAATATCTTTTTCACGCAAAGACCTCCGGTACATTGTTAATAGTGCTTCTTCACCATCAATTAGTAATCCTTCTAAAATAGTATACAGGTACTATATTATTGTCAGAATTCCGCATATCAAATGTATAAGGACCATATTCTTCATATACATAGCCTTCATAATCACTTGGACCAGGATCCACACTGGACAAGGGATTATCATTGGTATATAGTCTTCCGCTTGTTACGATATGATCTGGGTTTGAGTAACTCTTTACTCCATTATATATTGTAATGTAATACTTTTTGTATCGGTAAGAATACAGATACAATTTGGGCATAGTATCAACAAAAGTCGGCCAAGGCTCCAACGTACTCTGATCTGTCGGTTTGGCAGTCGGTTGAACCGTGGGCCGTTTCGTAGGACTCGGCGAAGGCGTTATTTGGGCATATTCCCCTTCCCCGATGTTCATGCCCTCCGGAAGCGGTGCAGGCGTTTGTGTCGGCTCAGCCGTCGGCTCCGGCGTGGGCGTCGGGGCCAGTATCGCGATGGCTTTCCGGTACAGGTCCTCACTGTCGCGCCAGTTGAGCCCATCCAGGGCATCGGCGGCAGCCTGGTATTCTCCAGCCTCATAAGCTGCCTTCCCCTGCCCGTAGGCATCCCTCGTCAGGGCGAACTTCCGGTCCAGGGCATCCAGCACATCCTCTATGGAAGCGTACAGATGCCAGGCAGCCGCATGATCCCCATCGTCTTCATGCTGCCTGGCACCGATATAGATGATCAGCCCCTCACAGGAGGGAAGGCCGTTCTCTTTCAAGGATTCTGAAAAGCTCTCCCTCCCGGCGAGAGATTCCAAACGGTAGGCCGTCATCTCCAAGTCCGGTTCCCCGCCCTCGTCCAATTGAAATATCTCCCGCATCGACTGCGCGTACTGCTTGTAGTAATTCGCCTCCCGGTAATTCCCGGCCTCTTCAAAATCGAGGACTGCATCCGATATCCGGGCAGCCTTCAATTCTTTGAGCGCCGCCATCCCCATATCATAAAAGGCCTTCTGATCAAAAACAGCACAGCCAGGGGCGGTACAAAGGCAGGCAAACACGATGGAAAGCAGTATCGCTGTCATCCGTTTCATCTATACGTTTCTTCCTTTCGGGATCCGCAGGCTCAAGGCACAAGCCTTACCCAGACGGCAGGCCGCACCGCGCCGGTCTCATGGTTGACATCGCGGCCATAGTCTTCTACGGAACCGACATTGTGAACATATGCGGCCAGGCGCGTGCCGCCGCCCGATGAACGGAGCCACCACCAGTTTGCAGCCAAGCCTTCCGGTGAAAAATAATGCTTCGCTGTCCTGGAACCATGCGCCTTCGCCCAATCCGTAGGCGCGCACCTGCGCGCAGCATCATCCGCAAAGTACATTTTCGCTTCCGTTATACTCAGGCAGAACACATAGTCCTGCGTATCGTTCCCGGCATCTGTCCCGTATTCCGGATTGTCCTCCGCGCTGATATCCGAAAGGGCGATCCAGCTCTTTTCTGCCTCATCGAAAGCCGTTTCGTAGAATTCCCCGTTGAGCCATTCCCGCAGGGAGCAGGTCTCCCAGGAAACGGTTTCCTTCTTTGGCTGATATGGCTTTTGATCCAGCCCATACCGGCTGATAAGCAGTGCTTTCCCATCCTGTATTTCCAATACGATCCATTCGATTGGCGTATCATCCCCGCCCTCCGCCGATTGCGGATAGCGGCCAAAGGCTGCGATATCCC
>DBXA01000154.1:36313-46873 GCA_002309235.1 Christensenella sp. UBA1224
GTGAATGCCTGCGGAACAGCTATCATATCCTCAGTCACGAAAGAACTTCTCTGCCCGCCTTCCGCACATACTGACACTGTGCCGAGGAGCAGCAGTATCGAAAGCAGGAACGCCGTCGTTCGCCTCATCGGAAAAGCCTCCTATTCTATATGCCGACAGTCAGCGCATGGGATATCTGTCAAAAGCCAATGTCGATCCAGATGGCCGGCCTTACGCCGGTCAGGCCCAGGCTCACGGCGCTGCCCTCATACGGGATCGTACCGGTACTCTGCACGCGCACGGCACTGTCGCTGCGGGAGCCGGGCGATCGCAGCCACCACTGGCAGGCAGGCTTACCGTCGGTCAGAGCATTTTTGTCTGTACCGACGCCCTGCGCCTTCGCGTATTCCGTCGGCGCACACCTGCGATCCGCATCACTGATAAAGTACTTTTCCGCCTCCGCGATGCTCAGCAGGAACACGTTATCCTTTGTACTGTTCCCCGCGGGAGTCCCGTGTTTCGGGTTAGGCTCCGCCGGGACCTCCATCGTAACGATCTTTTTCTTTTCGGAAGGCACAAATGCCTGATCCATAAAATCACCGTTGAGCCATTTCCTGAGTGAAGAGTCCTTCCAATCCACCTTTTTCCAGGAGCTGTGATACTGCTGGCAATCCAGCGCATACCGGCTTATCAGAAGCGCCTTTCCATCCCGCACCTCCAACACCCGCCATTCGATGGCTGTATTGTCCGTACCGGAAGCCGTCTGCGGGTAATGTCCATAGGTGATGATATCACCGACCGAATAGGTCTCGGCAGCCGTCTCTTTGTATGCCCCGATCCAGACGCGCACGCGGTCGTAGTTTTCCAGTCTGTCATAGTCCACACGCATGCGCGAATTCCACTTATCGCTCAGGCTCTGGTAGGTATAAAACAGGGTAAAGCTGTCGCCGCGCATGAGCGTGTCCAGATCTCCGGACTTTCCGGGATCCAGCGTCGAATATGTCAGGCTGCCGTCAACCGGAACATTTGTGCATTCAAAATGTTCTTTCAGCGAACTGTGCAGCCGTTCCACAGTCGTTCTGCCCTCGCTTGACCCGGATGAGAGGATCCTCCACAATATGGCACCATCCCATGTGCCGATGCGGCTGACATAGATCCTGTCAAAAGGTATATTCCGGAAGGTGAATTCCAGATCCGTTTCATCCACGTTCCACCATGCTTCATCGCTGGAGGTTTCGTTATATGTGTGGCCCTGCTTGCCGAAGACATCATTCATTTCCTTCTTTAAGGAAACCAGGTCCGGAGACAGTATCCATCCGTCCAGCAGAATATCCCATGCATCACGGCTGCTGTTCCAGAATATATCCATGTTTTTTTGAGAAGCAGTCGATCCTGCCGTCTTGGTGATTTTCGTTACGGGAGATACCGTCGGGTCCGGATCCAGATCCGATTCCGGATCCAGTTTTGTAACAGGCATGGGAGACCGCTTTGCCTGAATGTCTTCTTCAGGTTCGATATCCATGAGCTCCAGGATAGCCGCATACAGATCCTCGCTGTCCCGCCAGTTGAGATCTTTCAGTATTTTCGCCGCCTTTTCATACTCTCCGGCTTCATAAGCGGCCTTTCCCTGCTCGTAAGCTTTCCCCGTCAGGTTGATCTGACGGTCAAAAGCATCCAAAGTATCCCTGATCTCCGCATAACAGTGCCAGGCAGATGCATAATCCTCTTCTTTCTCCAGCAGTCTCGCCTCTATATACGATATCAGCCCGTCACAGGAAGGCAGGGCATTTTCCGCCAGGGAAGCGGCAAAAGAGCCTTCCTCTGCCAACAGGGACAGGCGGTATGCCGCCATCTCCAGATCCGGTTCTCCCCCTTCATCCAACAGGAAGATATCCGAAAGGGCCTGCGCATATTGCTTATAATTCTTCGCCTCGCCATAATTGCCTGCTTTGCCGAATGTGATCGCTGCCTGCTGCGCCTGCTGAGAAGTCATGTCCCGGAGGGAGGCGATACCCATTTCATAGTAATCCTTCTGGTCAAAGACCGCGCCGGCGGGCACAGTGCCCAGGCAAGTGAGCAATACAGCCAGCAGGAACGCAAGCATCCGTTTCATCCGCAAACCTCCCCATACAGAACAGACATGCACCCGGGCTTTACCGGACCATGATGAGATCATTTCAAATAAACCGCTCTATACCAGATAGAGCATATCCGAATCCCGTATGCCGCTTTCCTGCAGGGTAGCGTTCGGATCCGCGAATACCTCTCCCGTGCCGCCGCGGCACAACAGCTGCTCCTTCGAAAGCAAAAGACCGCCTTCGTGCAGCTTTTCGAGCATCGCTGCGAGTACGGGAACCACATCCCGTACCTTCAGGCTTGCCGGAAGCCGCACATCGTGTACAATGCCGCTGATCGGCAGCATCACGCGGATCAGTATCTTATCATCAGCGCTCATTTCTCCGCCTCCTGTATCTCTTCAAAGGCACATGCCTTAAAGCCCGCGGGCTTCGTGTAAAAAAGGGTATCCCCTTCTATGCGCATTTTCATGAGAGGCGGCACCAGCACCTCTTCGCCTTCCTTCAGCAAAGAGCGGCTGCCCCTAAGGAATTGCCCGCCTACATAGCTGCCGTTCGCGCTCATATCCGTATAGACAAAGCCTCCCTGCCCATCCCGGCTGAAGCGCCCATGGCAGCGGGATACCAGGCAATCCTTATAGACGATCTCGTTTGCGGAGGCATGCCCCACAGAAAAGCCTTCCATGCCGGAAAGACTTGCCATGCCTCTCTCCTGCGCCGCAGGGCGTACGGCGACTGCCGCTTCCATTCCGTCACCGCGCAGCGTGAGGCTGAGCGGTTCTCCGGCATTCAGAGCGCCTGTGATCTCCCGGCCATCCTCCAGAAAACGGAAGCCCTGTCCCGCATAGAGCCAGCCGGAACGGTAGGTCACCGCCGGCACGCCAAACAGCTTTTCCCCGAGCGATACCTCCAGAAGACCTGCCGGTACAAGCGCTTCCTCATATCCGAGGGATGAAAAAAGAGTGATCGCGATCATATCTGTCCCCTCATTTGACGATCTCGGTCTCAAGATCCGCCATGCGGGTCTCACCTAAGTAGAAGGCCAGCCTGGCATTCCCGTATTCCACGCCGCCGTTGGCCATCATGGCATCGATCAGGCCATCCGCCGGGATCAGCACCGTCTGGAAAGAACGTTCCGTATCCGGAACGAACCCCATGGCGTGGTCCGTGATCACCTTGCCGGATTCCATGCACAGTGTGATCAGTATATCCTGCTTCTCCGGGCGTTCGCTTCCCGCATAGGAGATGACCAGACGGAAATAATAGCACGAATCCTGGTATTCCGCTTTTGCCGTCTTCAGCTTCATGGAAGGGGCGTTCCGGACAGTCGTCCTGTTGTTGAGCTGGCCGATCGGGCTGAAATCATCCTGCCTCACCACGCTCCACTTATAGGATACGATATCCGCATCGCAATCCTGTATGCTGATCTCCGCCGGACTCCTGGCCGCCGTTGTGAACCGGACCTCCCTGCCGTTCCCATCCTGCAGGATGTAGGCAACATCCGGCAGAAGCCCTGTGATCTCGGCACTGCCTTCGGTGACATCCTGCTTCTTTGAGAGATATTCCGACCCGACAGGATAATAGACGCAGGGGCCGGACAATGCTCCCGTAACGGAAACGGCGCAGCCCTTCACCTCGACCTGCAGAGGCACAGGCGTTATCTCCGGCTCTGCAGGCACGGGATCGGAAGGCGCAGGACGGGCGAACCATATGACGAGCCCGATCAGCAGCGCCGCCGCAGGCAGCAGCACGCGAAGGCGCTTGCGCAGCTTTTCCTTCTTCTCTCTTTTTTTTCGCTGCTCCTCATCCTCTGTCGGGATATCCAGGGTCTCCATCTTCGGCTTATTATCATCAACGACAGTATCCCAATCCGCCACGGCAGAGGAAGCATCCTTCTCCTTCGGTTTTTCTGTTTTCTGCTCTTTGCCCGGAAGAACATCGCCCAGCACCTGCCTGGTGCGCCTTCCCGTGGAACGGGCGTCCGTGACTGCCGGACCGGCATCCGCGGAGCTGCCGGTATCCGGCTTGCTTTCCCGCTGATCCCGGACAGGTTCTTCTTTCTCCGTTTCCGCCCGGGTCTCCGGCTTCACCGCAGCGCTTTCGCCATGAGAAGCACCGGCACCCGCAGAATAGAGGTCTACGCGCCTGCGGCCTTCTCCCGCCGGTGCAGCCGTGCCCGCACCGGTGTTTTCGGCACTCTGGTCATGGAAGGGCAGAACGGCAGATTTCATATCCCCGGCGCCTGCAACCGCCGCCTCCAGAGCATTATAAAACGCCATGGCGGAGGGATACCTCTCTTCCGGATCGATGGCGCAGGCCTTGCAGAGGACCGTACGCACAGCATCGTTCCCCGCATATCTTGGCGGCGGAAAACGCTTATGCCCGGAGCTGATGGCCTCCTGCCGCGCTGCCCAGGCCCTGTTCCGGCTTTCCTGATCAAAGCCTTCCTGGTAAGGCATTTTATCATTGTTAAACAGCACGTAAGCAGTCAATCCCAGAGAATACAGATCCCCCGAGATATTCTGCCCCCCGCCCGGCTGATACTCCGGCGGCGCAAAGGTGCGGGTATAGCGGCTCTGGGTATCGTGGTCCACCATGATGCCGGCAACGCCGAAATCCGACAGCATAAAGCCTGTCTTGTCAACCAGTATGTTCTCCGGTTTGATATCCCTGTGAAGGATGCCCCTGGCGTGGCACGCATCCACCGCCGTGCTGACATCCTGTATGACACGGAGCACTTCACGTACGGTATGGCTGCCCTCACGCAGCCAAACGGTGAGCGGTGTGAGCAGGTCCATGCGGATGAAGGCATCTATGGTCTTTCCATCCGGGCTGTTGATGACGCTGTAATCCCGTATCGCAGCCACCTGTGGGATCTCATCCAGAGAAAGCTGGGTGCGGATCTCATTGATGAGCTGGGCCTGGGCATCCAGGAAGCGGGCGCTCATGGCGTCTCCGCGGCGCTCCAGGTGGATCCACTTGAGAGCCGCCTGCGTCCCGTCTTCCTTCTCCAGGCGGAATACCTTTCCGGCACCACCATCCCCTATCTTTTCCGCGACCTTCCATCCTCTGAGGACATCCAGCTCAAGAAATTCTTCCGGTATCCGTATCTCCATATCCATAGGCATTCTTACTCCTTAGGAAGTGACCGCGTATTCTTTCGGCAAAACAATATTTACCATTATGTCGGTGTCATTTTGAGCTTTACCATGTACCAACGGTAGTCGCAGGCTGTATTATCAGCGCGCCGCCGCCTGGAATTCCTCAATGCACCTGTCCTGGAAAGCATCGTACGCACCGGCGCATGCATCCAGCAGCTTAAAGCCGTTTTCCAGGGTTTTTATGTCCTTTTCAAGCGTTTGAAGATTCTTATCCACGAGCTGCTTGAACGCGTCATAGTCATCGCCCTGCCAGGATGTCTTGACATCCGTTATCTCATCCCCGGCAAGTGTCAGCTGCTTCTTTGCATCGGCAACGGCATCACTTCCGCTGCTCGCGAGGCTTTTCAGGCTGCTCGGCGTAACATCAAACACCTTGTCCTGTGTGCCGTTTGGGATGGTCTTCATAATACCATAGCCCACCTGCGCTATGGTATTGCAGCAGCGGTTGCCTTTGACCAAATTCGGCTGGGATTTGAGATAGAACAGATCCGCCGCGGACAGGTTGAACCAATCAAAGAGACTCTTGATGGAAGTGAAGGTATGGGCGATCCATTCAAAGATATTGTCTTCCTTCTCCACTTCTTTCTTAAAGCCGTGACGTATGCGGTCGCAATCGTGATCCGCTTCCTTGATCCATTCATTCGCGTTGTGCAGATGCGTCGCCGCTTCGATGAGTGCGGTATAGTCAAAGTGCATATTCGGGTTATCGGCCTTGTAGTTCGCGCGCTGCTCCGCGAGCTTTTTCTCACGCCATTCCGCGATCTTTTTCAGGATGAACACACCGATATCGCAGACTACGCTGACGACCTTCGCGGCTATCTTGACTACCTTCGCGATCTTCGCTATCGCCTCAGTGACAGCCGCCACTTCCTGCAAGCCCGGGATAACCGCGCAGATCGCTGTCAGGACATTGCATACCTTTTCGACCGTGGAAGCGATATCCGCCACGGTATCCGCCACATCCGAGATCGCAGACAGACCGACAGTGAGCAAGCTCTCTGCCAGTATCTGGACATCACCGGCGCTCAGCTCATCCAGGTGGTTCATGATCTGCCCAAAGTCCAGCTTGGTATAATCATCCTCGCCGTGAGCCATGCGCAGGAGGATACCCGCCGCCTGGGTTGCCTGCTCGGGAGAGAGCACATCTGTAGCATAATCGACTGCCGCGTTGATCAGCTTGCCTTCGATGTACTTGAGCGAGGTCTTATCGGGTTCGATCGGCTCACCTGTCTCCGGGTCGATAGCCCAGTTGTACTGGGCATGGAGATACGCGTAGAAGCCATCGCCCCTGGATTCGGTATAGGTCCTTTCGCCGATGGGATGCAATATCTGGCCGACATAGGAGCCGGAAGGGTATATATTCCTTACTTTATCCTCTATGGCCTGGAACAGATCTCCGTATTTCTCCAGCGTCGCCTTGGAATAACCGGGGCCATCCAGGTTATATACACCGATCAGCTTCTGCCGCGTCTCTTCATCGCAGAAAGCAGCTGCCGTGATCGCATCGCGCCCGCCCTGGCTGTGACCTGCCATGTAGAAACCATCGTATCCGTTTTCAGCCACCAGCTCTTCGAGCTTGCGGGTGATATATACCTCTTCTTCTGTGGGATCGGTCCTGGCGAACTCGGCATCATTGATCCAGTCCTCGATTTCGCCGTTGGTGCCCTGGATGCCGATAAGGCCTTTGTTGTCTCCGATATTGACGCATACGATATTGGTGCTGACATCTCCGTCATTGTAAGGGCTTACGCTGTCTATGACGAGGTCCTTGTACCGCGGGCTGTCCCTCATGGTCTTAAGGAGATCCATCGCATAGGGGTCTGTCACCTTATCCGGGTTTTTGGAAGCCTCCCGGATCAGACGATCGCAGTATTCGCCTATGGTCATGGGCTTTTCGCCCGGTTTGCGCTGGTAGGGCTTCACTGCATCGGGAACAGCTTTTTCCATGGTCTTTGTCACATAGGCAAATTCCGAAATGACCATGTTGTCCGCCGTCGTCACGTTATCACCGGTCAGCTTCTGCTTCTGCCTGGTGATATACTCGTGCATATCCCTGTCGCCGTAGGTATTGTTCTTGGAATCCGGGGTGATGGGATCCGGAAGGTCTGCCCCGGATGTCTTAGAGCTTGCGGCAGTCACACGGGTATTGGAAGACGGCTGCGCATATTTTGCGGAGGCGGTTTTGATATCGGCAGTCATCGCCTTCGCCTGTTCGATCTGTGCCTTTACCTCAAGATTGCTGCCCGCTGCCTTTTCTGCGGAAGCCAAGCCTGCACCCATCGCATCGGAGGATTTCCCGATGCTGGCAAAAGTACCGGAAAAAGCGCCTTGGACATCGTGATACAGCTTCTGGCCTTCCGGTGTGGCCATTTCACGTTCCAATATCGCCTTGGCCTGTTCAGTCGCAAGATACGGCTCCGCCTGTTCCTTGAACTTNNCTGCTCCTTGAACTTGGCCGCCATATCTGCCACTTCTTTTATCTGCGATATGATCGGTTCGAGATTTAATTCATCTTGCATAGCAGTTTCCTTTCACAGGTCTTCCCGCCCTGTTTCCTCTCTATAACGGTTTATTCATCATCAGAGAAAAGCGAAGATACGGAACTGTTTTCTTGCATGTTTGCCTTTTCAGCCTTGGCGTAGTTTTCCTCGGTCCTGCACAGCTTCTGCGCCGTCTGTTCCAGGGTGTTATGGCACTCATCCATCACGCCGTTCACGGCGTCTGACACCAATTTCCGGATCGAATTCGAAGAGCCGCAGATCCATATCCTGGCGGCCAGATTCAGACTGCCTTCCATCTGCCCCTTATAGGTATCCATCTTATTCATGATACCGATCAGATCGGAAGCGCAATCCAGTACCTCATCCGAGACAAAGGTGATCTCAACCGTTGAACCGCCGTTTCCTTTGGATTTCTCCATTCCTCCGGAGCTGCCGCCGCCGGAAGATTCCTTGCCGCCGCCCTGTCCTGCAGACCCGCTGCCGGAGCCGCCTGCGTCTGACCAGCCGCTGTCATCCGGCCAGCTTTCATCGTCAGACTTGGCATTTTCCCCGGGTATGTTCCTGGCAGGCTCTTTCTCCGGTTCCTCGAAGCCGCTGTCGTCTATATTTTCCTGATCTTCGTGTTTGTTTTGTTCGCCCGGCTCCGTTTTTTCCTTCTTATCGGTATCGTTTTCGGTCTCCCATCCGTCATCGTATCCGTCGAAGCCACCCCCGCCGGATGAATCCTGATGGATATTGTCTCCCGTACTGCTGTCTCCTCCGCTTTCGCCGGAAGATCCGCCCGATGACAGATCATCATCCTGGCCGGAGGAAGAATCGGTATGGATCGATCCTCCGCCGGAACTGCCTCCTCCTCCGCCGCCNNCCTCCTCCGCCGCCGCCGCCGGAAGATCCGCCTGACGGCAGATCGTCATCTGCACCTCCGGAGGAATCGGTATGGATCGATCCGCTGCCGGAGCCGCCTCCGCCGCCTCCGGAGCTGCCGCCGCCTCCGCCGGAACGGGAGCCGGAGCCTCCTTCGTAATCATCAGGCACGCTGCTGTCCGTATGCATATCGTATGCGGCTTCCGCAGCAGCACTCGCAGCGGCAGATTCCCACAAACCTGCCTGGTATTCATCCTGATCCGTCGGCGTATATTCATAATCCGTGTCGAAGGAGCCATCCTTTTCGACAGGCCAATTCATCCAGGAGTCATCGGATTTACTCCCATCCGCCGCGGAAACATAGGCTTCCTTACCAATATAATTGCCATTTTCCTCTGACAGATAGGAAAGCGCATCCGATGAGCCGCCCGCTCTGCTGGCAGGCAGGTAATTGCCGGTGCGTCCGGAGATCTTCTGCACATCCTCGGCATGGTTTCCGATATAGCTCTTGGAGAAACCATCGCTGTTCACAGTCGTCACAGCGCCTATGCGCGAAAGGACTTCATCCTCCTGCTGCATAGCCGCTATCGCGGCCGCATCACCGCCGCTTCCGATACCGGCGACGTCGAATCGATCGTAACCCTGGCTTGCCTCGGAAAGCATGCGGGAGAGGGCTTGCTCTTCGGCCGTATATTCGCTGCCATCGGAAGCATAAGAGGATACCGGCACATCCGTGCTGACGCCGATGATGCCGTTCCCCTGCTCATCTGAAATACTGAGGAAGGTCACTGCCCCTTCGCCGAATTCCTCCGTTGCGATCCGATCGACAGTATAGGCGCCGAATTCCGGGTTGCCCGCGATGCTGCGCAGGAATTCCGCCTGTTCGCTTTCCGGATCTCCGCCGGCGGCAATATAGGCATCATACAGATCCTTTGCGTACGTCTGTACAGATACACCCGTACGGGACACCGCCTCCCGATAGGCCGGATCGTCCATATATTCACTCGCCCGGGCAAGCTCCGCCGCCACGCACTGTTCGACAGAATTACCCACAGGACCCGTGGAACCGGATACCGGAGCAGTCTGCGTTCCCTGACCGGAAGGATCGATTGCGGCAGACTTCTGCGCCTGCCTGCGCCTGGCAATGGCACTGCGAACAGCAGCATAACGCTCTTCTACGGTCCCAGTCGCCGGTTGTCCCACGGCATCAGCACCGGAATCCATTTTGCCGAGAAGGGCAGCCGCCATCTTCCCCTGACGTGTACTCCCATCCGTATCCGAAGCAACGATCTCCTCCATGTGTTCCCGGAGCATACCTTTGGCCTTGAGAAAGGCTTCCCCGGATTCCAGCTTGGAGATCTCCTTGTAAGTATTGAACAGTTCCACCGCTGCACTGCGATCCGCAGCAGGCGATGCGGAATGTGCGGCCGCTCTCCTGACTGCGCTCCTGTACGCGCCTGCGGCGCTGCCAAGAGCTGTCGTTTCCCCGCCGGCGACATCCGTAAGAGCCGAACTGAGAGTATCCGCCAAAACGGGATCCATACCACGTGAAAGCACCTGTATTCACATCCTTTTTTTCTATATAACGTTCCGGCATCCAGGGAGACGATCCGGACCGCAAATTTCGAATTGAGAGCACCGGGCAGACCGCCCGGCTGACGCCGATCCTTCTGTCGGACACAGCTTTAAACATCTTACGGCCGCAGCCGGCCGTCCGCAGGGACGGTCCCTTGTTTTCCGTAGGGGATAAAAGGACCGCCCCGCATCAAGAAACAACTAACCGGACAGATTATCCCATCCTGCTGATCTGATTCTTCAGGTTCGAATACCGTTTTTTCAGATCCTCAAGCTTTTTAATGTAAAGCGGTGCGCCAAGGCCGGGACATTTGTTCAATTCGGCGATCGCAGCGTCAATTTCATTGACCGCGTTCTTCAGATCGTTCACCGTTTCATTCCTGGCGCTTCTTCCGCTGTTAGTCA
>DBXA01000033.1 GCA_002309235.1 Christensenella sp. UBA1224
GTCACATTCGATATCGACGCCAACGGCATCGTTCATGTAAGCGCCAAGGATCTTGGCACCGGCAACGAGCAGAAGATAACCATTACTGCATCCTCCAACCTCTCCGAAGCCGATATCAAAAAGGCCATGGACGAAGCTGAGAAGTACGCAGCAGAGGATAAGGCCCGCAAGGAAGAGGTCGAAACCTTCAACCACGCGGACAACCTGATCTACCAGACCGAAAAGACCATGAAGGAGCTCGGCGACAAGATCGATCCGGCAGACAAATCCCGTCTGGAGGACGAGCTGGGCAAATTCCGCAAGGTACGCGAAGGAAACAACGCGGCAGAGATCAAGACGGCAATGGAAGCCTTCACGCAGCTCTCTTATGAGATCTTCGGCAAGGTCTACCAGCAGCAGGGCGGCCCCCAGGGCGATCCGAACGCACAGGGCGCCTACCAGCAGCAGGACCAGGGCGGATACCAGCAGGGCACGAATGATGACGGTACTGTGGAATCCAGCTTTACCGATGAGAACAACTGATCTGTATAACGAATAGAATGTACAGCCCGGCGGTCCTTCCGGGGACCGCCGGGAAGAAAATTTAAGCCAAGATCGTCCGGACCGGGCTCACAAGCCTTCCTGACGATTTTTGCGGTACAAAAGAAAAGTACCAAAAGGAATGATGCCCATGGCAAAACGCGATTATTACGAAGTGCTCGGCCTGCAGAAAAACGCGACCGAAGATGAGATCAAAAAGGCATACCGCCAGCTCGCCAAAAAACTGCACCCGGATCTGCACCCAGACGACAAGGATGCTGCCGATAAGTTCAAGGAACTCAATGAGGCCTACGGCGTACTGAGCGACCCCCAGAAAAAGGCCGCCTATGATCAGTACGGCTTTGACGGTCCCTCGGCTGCCGGCGGTGCGAGCGGCTTTTCCGGCTTCGGCGGCGGTTTCGGCGGTTTTGACGATATACTCAATTCTTTCTTCGGCGGCGGTTTCGGAGGCGGCGGAAGGCAGTACAACGGCCCTATCGACGGTGATGACCTGCAGATGCGGATCACCATCACATTCGAGGAAGCCGCTCACGGCTGTGAGAAATCCATCAACCTGGTACGGGATGAGCCCTGCGACGCATGCCGCGGCACCGGTGCGAAAGCCGGCACCAGCCCGCAGACCTGCCCCACCTGCAAGGGATCCGGCCAGGTCCGCATGGTGCAGAATACCCCTCTTGGCCGCATGCAGACCACGCGGCCCTGCGATACCTGCCACGGCTCGGGCAAGATCATCAAGGAACCCTGTCCCCGCTGCAGCGGCAGGGGCAAGCTGCGCACCTCCAAGAAACGCACGATCAAAGTACCTGCCGGCATAGACGACGGACAGGTCATCACCATACGTGGGCAGGGCCAGCTCGGCGAGCGCGGCGGCCAGCCGGGCGACCTGCTCATCTATGTGAGCGTCAAGCCCCATAAGATATTCACCCGCAACGGCTACGACCTGTACTGCAGCGTACCCGTCACCTTCTCCCAGGCAGCCCTGGGCGCCGAAATCGAGATCCCCACACTGGAAAAGCCCACAAAGCTGACCGTACCGGAGGGGACCCAGCCCGGCACCGAATTCCGTATCCGCGGCTGCGGCATACAGAACCTGCGCGGGAGCGGCAAGGGCGACCTGTACGTAAAGGTGAACGTGGATGTCCCGAAAAAGCTGACCGAAAGGCAGAAGGAGCTGCTGCGGCAGTTTGATTCCGAAATGACCGGAAAAGAATACGAGCAGCGCAAGAGCTTCGCGGACCGGCTGAAGGACGCCTTCCGCGGCTGACATACGACACAGATCGGAGAGGAAGACCATGCTTTTATACGTGATCCGGCACGGTGACCCGATTTATGAACCCGATTCCCTGACGGAAAAGGGCAAAATGCAGGCCGAGGCCGTAGGCCGGAGACTGGCAACAAGGCATTTTGACCGCATATACGCATCCGGAAATATCCGCGCTCAGCAGACGGCGGAGCCGTTGTGCCGCCTCACGGGGCTGAAGATGCAGATCGAGGATTGGACCAGCGAATCCAATGCCTGGCGGGATCTCTCCTGCGAGGATGACGACGGCCGCCGTACCTGGGCATTCACGACAAAGCCCAATACGTTTTTCCGCGGCAATGAGGAATACCACTCAGCCGGGGACGATTGGTACAGCCTTCCCGCCTTTTCCAAGATAGACGGAAAGAAAGCCATGGAGCGCATCGTCAGCGCATCGGATGATTTCCTCGCAAGACAGGGCTATGTACGGGAGGGCAGGGTCTACCGCTGCGAACACCCGAATGACGACCGCGTGGCGGTTTTCTGCCATCAGGGCTTCGGCACGACCTGGATGAGCCATCTTCTGCAGATACCTCCCCAGATCATGTGGTCCTGCTTCGATATATCCCATTCTTCCGTCTCCATCTTTGAATTCAGGAACGGAAAGGACGGCTATACCGCGCCCAAGTGCCTTTGCCTGAGCGATATGTCACATATTTACGCGGAAAGGCTGCCTATGGTGTACAACAATACGCTGGAGATCTGATAAGCAGCTCCGATTTGTGGAACGCTATCAGAAATGTTATAATACGAACAGGAAGAGCCGGACGGGGCAACCCTTCCGGCTCTATGCTTTTGAAAGGTATCCTGTATGATATGCGAAAGAAAGCTTTAGGAGTCCTCGCTTTGATCCTCCTGTGCGTCCTGCTGTCCGGCTGCATCAGGGTCGATCCGGATCTGCCGGATCCTATGCCCATTACGGTCTATACCTCTTTTTTCCCGGTATACGTGCTTGCAGAAGCAATAACCGGGGATATCCCCAACCTGAGTGTATACTGCCTTACGCAGCCGCAAAACGGCTGTCTTCGCTCCTATACGCTTTCAGACTGGGATGCTGCGCTGCTCGCCGGAGCAGATGTCTTCGTCTCCTGCGGGATCGAAGACGCCTCCTTTTTTAATGCCTTGAGCGATACCACAGCAACGGTCGATCTGTCCCATAACATGCCCCTCATCGAAAGCTCCGGCACGGAAGAGAGCCACTTTGACGGCCCTAATCACTGGTATTTCCTCTCCGTAGCTGGCATGCGTTCCATGCTTGCTGTGCTTGCCGGCGCCATGGCCCAGCTTGATCCGGACTGCGCCGTTATCTATGAAGCGAACCGCGCGGCCGCGGATGAAAAGCTCGCTTCCCTCGAATCCGAAATGAAGGCTGTCTGCTCTTCCGGCGTTCCGGAATCCGCCATCCTCATGCAGGAAGGTCTGGAATACATCGCACGGGAAGCCGGCATCGGGCAATACCTCATAATAGAACGGGAGGCGGGAGCTCCGATGGGAGACAACGAATACGCCTCCGCGCTGAAGCGAATGAAGGGATCCGGATACAGCACCATACTCATAGAAAGACAGGCTCCCGACAGCCTTGTCAGGCTCCTTGAGGCAGACGGCTTCACTGTCATCAAGCTCGATATCATGAACGACCATCTTCCATCTGACGGGCTTGAATCGTATATGAACGGCATGCTCCGAAACGCCGCTGCCATCGCACAGACCGGGCCGTAAGGCTATCTTGCCGCGAGCAGTTCATCCGCCAGATCCTTATCCCCAGCGTCCAGAGTAAACCTGCTGTACATCCCTGTCCCGCCAAGCGTCCGGATCGTCTCGAGCACTTCTCCGGGTCTTCCCAGGACCATCATGCGCTTTCCCGCGCTGCGGATCTTCCGGTACACATCCAGCCAATGCATCGGCCCGGGTTTCCCGTCGCCGAAGACCCACTGCACCGCCCGCAGCTTTTCCAGCTCCAGTATCGTATCCAGATGATTGAGCTCTCCCACCCCATCCAGATGATAGATCGCGTTTTCCAGCCAGCCGACATCCCGCCTGAGAGTCGGCAGCACAAACTGTCTGAACATCTCATTGCCGATCATATAGCTGAAATCGCACTGAATGATATAGGACGGTCCGCGGCTGAGAAGGCCCGACCAATCCGTATACCCTGCCTCTGCCGGGTGGAGAACGGTGCTCATATCCAGATAAGCATCCCGCCACGCTCCTTCGATCTCTCCGCACAGGCGCAGTACCTCTTCCGGATCATCGTACAGATCCATCGCCAGGTTCTGGCTGCCCCGGAACACCGCCGCCGCATCGAGCACGCCGCCCAGATCCGGCATCCCCATAACGACTGTCCTTCCCCATCGCTCAAGTCCCGCACGGTAAATCGCTTTGATACGCGAGGACCAGGGGTTCGCAGGATCATACCGCACGCGGATATCCGCGATCTCCTCCTCACGCTGCGGGAAAAACCACACGCGGCCGGAGGAATTATCCAGGTTTGCGCCGCAGAACGCGGCAAGCACGCCCGGACCGAAGGCATCGAAGTTGACATACGGATAAGCATCCCCCAGGTATTCGTTTTTCGAGAGCTCCTCATCGATCGCCTCTATCACTTCTTCAGGGGTCCAGGAAAAATCCGTACAGTTCGCCTGGGAAAGCAATGGTGCCTTCGCTCCGGTTCCGGATCGACGGGCATTCCTGAGTGTTACGGCCATCAAAGGCCTGTCCAGCGTCCCGTTCCACCAGCGTCTATGATTTTCCAGGGCCTGCTCCATTCGTTCATCACTGAAATCGATCGCCATTTCCGTATCCTTTCCGATCCGCGTTTCCGGTCCGTTTCACCTCAGCCGTCCTGTGCGGCAAAAAACCGCTGTTACGATCGCAGTATCTTCTCCCGGTAAGCCTCCGTCTGTATCTTCATCATTGCGTCAGGCGCGTCTGTTTCGGGTGTCGGCACATCTTTGAACCACATGGCGTTACACAGTTCTGCGTCCATAGATTTCCATTCCGGCATGGGTGTGCCGTCAGCATCGGGGCCGTTCGGATCGCCCGTGCGGATGAAGTTCGCCCAGTAATTGCACATCTGCCTTGCCAGGTCCATGTGCCTGCCCGTGAAGGGACGCCAGCATTTTGCCAGCGTTTCGAAATAGAACCAGATATCGACCGAATGGAACGTACCGGGGTGATCCCATCCCGGTATATCGGCATCGAAGACGCCGTAATAGACCGGCTTTCCGCCGGGGTTTGCATGCATGGAAGCCGCGAGGGCCCTCGCCGATATCTCAAGGCCGCTCACATTTGTCCTGAGAAGCGCCGTATTGAGATCATCGCCGCACAGAGCCAGAAATTCCGGAGCCCTGCTTCCGAAGGCGGCCGTCATCTGCGCGCGGAAATCATCCATATCCCCGGCTTTGACTTGCGCGCGGAATTCATCTGCCGTTCGCGTGATCATAATAAACGCAGGATTGCTCCGACCGGCATAAATGGACTTTGTGGAATTCTCCGTAAGGAATACGCCATCCACATCCGTACCGAAGAACCAGCCGCTGCAGGCGGCATCCCGCAGCTTAACGGCAGGGATGCGCCGGGCTTCCTCAAGCGTCTTTACGCCAAGTGCTTCAAAGAACCTTACGCCTTTTTCCTGGGATTGGGCGAAGCTTGATGCGGGAAACGAGCGGCCGTATACGCCCCCGAACATGCCGCTTTGTATGATAGCGCCGCGGAAGAGCCCCTTGTTCTGAGGGGATGCCAGCTGCGCACAAACGCTGCCGCCCCCTGCCGACTGTCCGCCGATGGTGATGCGTGCCGGGTCTCCTCCGAACGCCGTTATGTTCCGCTGTACCCAGCGCGTTGCAGCCTGCTGGTCCAGGTGACCGAAGTTTGCCGGTGCCTCCGGCTGCTCGGCTGTCAACTGCGGATGGGCAAGGAAGCCGAACACGTTCACGCGATAGTTGACTGTAACGACTACGATGCCCCGCCTTGCGATGCGTTCGCCGTCGAATTCCATTTCCGAAGGATATCCCACCTGAAGCCCGCCGCCGAAATACCATACAAATACCGGCAGGCGATCCTCTGCTGTCTTCGCGGGAGTCCAGACGTTCAGATACAGACAGTCCTCATCCATGGGGACTTCCGGATCGACATGCCATTCCCGGGTATAGATGTTGTCCGGGTCGAGACCCGGTATCGCCTGCATGGCGATCGGCGCGAACTCCGCGCAGAGCCTCTCCCCCTCCCATGGGATGACGGGCTGAGGTGCCCGCCAGCGGTTCTCTCCCACAGGCGGCGCCGCGAACGGTATCCCCTTGAACGCGGTGATGCGCGGATCCGCTGCCGGAATGCCCCGGACAAGTCCTCCTTCTACAGCCGCCTTCCTGATCATGTGTGATCGCTCCTTTCCGTATCGTCGTTTCCGTATCACGTTCCCGGCACAGTTTCAGCGTACCGCCTCGTAGAGCCACAGGCTGGCTTCACGTTTGCCGAGCTTTTCCGTAAAACCCGTTTCCATCGCCTCGACGCCTTTCATTTCCAGCGTTTCACCCGTCAGACCGTTCTCAAAACGGTAGACCGCTTCCGGATCCAGGCCATGCAATTTCCCGGTAAAGGATCTCTCCTGCGAAGCGTTGTTGCGGAAAAACTGCAGTATACCGTCTCCTCGCTCCGGCGAATAAAACTGCCATGCGGACCATTTTGTCCTGTCACAATGCTGCGGCGTAAGCGTATAGAAATCGTCCCTCAGGTGATGGCGTATGCGCTTATAAAGCCGCACAAACTTCTCCTGGCGCTCCGGTACCCCGGGCATATCCCCGATCACGGATATGTTCGTGATGCTCATCATCGGGGCGAAGGTGCTGAGCATATCGTACACCTCATAGGATGGATTGGCGCGCTTTTCGTAATACCCGGGTATGATGTATTCGCCCTCCTCATTATCCCAGCTGTCGTCAAAGCCGCGGAAATACGGTATCCAGCTGTAGAGCAGCTGCCCAAATTTCTGCCTGACCGGGTGATGGCCGTACCCGAAATCCGTCTGATGGAACGGCACCGCGCGGCGCATCGATTCCAGGTCGTTGCGGCGTCCGCCGGAAGCGCAGGAATCGATCATCAGGCCCGGGTTGTGCATCAGCAGGTGATCCCAATACGCCAGATAACCCTGTATGTATTTGTTTTCCAGCATGCCGGCCCTGTTCTCCGACTCGTTGTCACGCCAGTAGGGCAGCGGCTGGAAATTGAAATCCTGCCGGTAAACGCTGATGCGGCTTGAGCGGATGATGCCGGATATGTGCTCGCACAGCCAGGCAAGGCATTCCCCGTTCGTCAGGTCCAGCAGCATATTGACCTTATCGTGTTCTTCGCTGTCCTCATCCTTTTTATGCAGCAGCCATTCGGGATGGTTCTGTGCCAGCCAGCTGTGATATCGCACGCGCTCCGGCTCAAACCAGACGACGAGCCGCATGCCCGCCTCTTCACAGGCCTTTCCTATGGGCTCCAGCCCCTTTGGGAAACGCTCGCTGTCCGGAAACCAGCTGCCTGTCTGCGGCCAGCTGTTCTCTTTGCCCGACCGGCATGGATACCAGCCCGCGTCGATCCACCACAGTTCCGCCCAGCCCTGCTTTTCCCTCGTATTCCGTATGGCTTCCAGCTGCTGGTCCGTATCCGCACCTGTCCATTCTATGCCGCCACCGTTGTCGCTCGTCTGCACCATATAAGGGAACGGTTCCCCGTTCACCCTGGGCAGAACATGGGCATGATACCAGCGCCTCCACACATTGATGCCCCGCTCCAGGTTTCCGGCAAAGGCGACGATCGCCATACGCGGCGTGCGGAACCGCTCCCCCGGTTCAAGCACTGTATGAACGGCCTCCTGTCCGCAGCGCAGCAGCGCGCCTTCCTCCACGCCTTTCCAGTCGGAATACCACTGTCCCGGCCAGCCGATGGCGATATTGACCCCATAGCCCTCGAAGAGCACCCGCTGGTAGGGGAAAGCCCCGTCGCACGCACGTCCGCCGCGCGGCGCCTGCCCGACCGTAACGCCGGGCAAAAGCTCCGTACAGGTATCCGTATAGCCCTCTATACTGCAGAAATCGCCGTTGTTTGTGATGACCTTTGCGTTTTTCCCGCAAAAAAGCATATCCGCGGCGCACACATCCTCCAGCATGGCGCTCGTTCCGCTGCCCGTGTTTTCGAACCAGACCGTCCATTCGACACAGGGATAATCCCTGTAGGTCGTGATATCCGCGCGGATGCGCATTTCCCCGTCAAGCGCCGCGGAAAAGTGCGTCTCAACGATGTTGGCATCGACAGACCGGCTTACGCTCTTTCCGGCGGGAAGGCCTTTGAACCGTTTCCCCCCGTAAACGAAAGAGACCGGCAGCGCTTCAGGGGAGACGACGAGATCCCCCGTTATCTCACGGATCAGATCCATATCCCTGCCCATAACCTGCGTCTGCATAAAGATCTTCCTTCCCTGCTCACCCTTTGGTGACCTTGTTAAAAATATTATACTCCCGTAAACTTGCGAACACAAGAAACGCGAAAAGAAACCATCCTCTTCACCTGTTCTGAAAAGAGAGGCTGGCACGATCCGGCGGGATGTAGTACAATAAAAAACACCGGAGCAAACAAGGCCCGGCAGCAGAAGGCTGCCGGCAGCGGAAAGGCACGATATGAGAACGGGGAAACAGAGGATCGACCTGACGGAAGGCCCCATCGTACAGGGGCTTTTGCGCTTTGCCATCCCCATTTTGCTGGGGACCATCGTCACACAGCTGTATAACGTTGCCGATTCCATGATCGTAGGCCGGTTCGTCAGTGCCGATGCCCTCGCTGCCGTTTCGGCCGGAGGCCCCGTGATGAGCCTGATCAACCTGTTCATGATAGGCCTTTCCGCAGGCAGCAGCGTAGTCATTGCCCAGCGAATAGGAGCCAGAGATATGGACGCCCTGCAGAAGGCAGTCTCCACGATCGGTTTCCTGACTTTGTCCTGTTCCCTGTTCATCACGATCGTGGGGCTGTGCGTTGCCCGGCCTCTGCTTCTTCTCCTCGGAACGCCTGAAGAGATCTTTCGGGATTCCCGGATTTACCTTATCATCGTTTACCTGGGTACCACCGGCAACATGGTCTATCAGATGGGGAGCGGCGTACTGCGCGGTATGGGCGATTCCAGCTGGCCGTTCTACTTTCTGCTGCTTTGCAGCCTGCTCAACATCGCGCTGAACCTGCTCGCCGTACTGGCCTTGGGCTGGGGCGTGGCAGGCGTCGCAGCAGCGACCGCAGCCTCACAGCTCATTTCCGGTATCGGTGTCCTGCTTCGTCTGAACAAGGGCGGATACGGCATCCGCGTCGGTATAAAGTCCCTGAAGCCGGATCGCACCGAGGCCGGAAAGATCATCGGGATCGGGCTTCCCGCGGCCATACAGAATATCGGCAATTCCATCGCGGCGCTGTGCGTGCAGTCCTCGGTAAACTTCTTCGGCTCCTCCTTCATCGCCGCCAACAGCATCGTCACCAAGGTGGACGATGTGATCAACATCCCCGTGATCGCGCTGTCGACCGCTCTTTGCACCTTTGTCGGCCAGAACATGGGCCGCTTCCGCATGGACAGGATCCGCAAAGGGATCAATGCCAGTATCCTTTCTCTGACCGTTCTGGGCATAGGGATGTGCGGCATACTGATCCTTATGCGCGGTATTTTCCCCTACATCTTCACCGATGAAGCGGCAGTTGCCTCCATAGCGGCGGACGGGCTTTTGATCATGTCCTTCCAGTGCCTGTTCCACGGCACCGACCGCTGCCTCGTCAACGCGATGCGCGGCGCGGGAAAATCCGTCGTCCCCATGGTCACGGCGCAGTTCGGCGCTTTTTCGCGCATCCCCCTTGCCTGGCTGCTCGGCGTGCGCACCGGAGACTGGCACGGGATCTTCCTCGCGCTCCTCATCGCGTCATTCCTCCGTTCAGCGGCTATCGCCGCATACTATTACTGCGGCGGATGGAAACGCGCAGTGCAGAAGTTTGAAAAGGAGCACAAAGCGCACGATATCCCCGCCTGAGTGCATCCCTCTTCGGCTGCAAAAATCTCAGAAGAGAAACATAGAATAAAGCCTGCCGGTCAGTGTCCCACAAGCTTATTTGCAAAAGGCTTCAGCATAAAGCCCAGGTCGTCTGTGCCGATCCTGTCGCACATCGCGCAGAAGGGGATGCGTGCAAACCAGTACAGAAAAAACACGCAGCTTGCCAACGCGAGCCCGTACAGGATCAAACCGGCCCGCTCCTGCCTTTCGGATGCCCGTTTCATAGCCTTCGCGCAGATCACGACGGTGGGAATGAACAATTTGACAGCCGTTATCGCCCTGCCGTCATCATGAGACATATAATGACAGATATCATAATAAAAACCGCGGGAAACAGCGCTGTCAGGAGAACAGGCAGGATATACCACAGCGTGACCCTGCCTATCCTCCCGAGCGGCTTTACCGCCCTTCCGACCATCATATACGGTGACGGTGTCCTTTTATTCGCCGAACAGTTCAGAGGTCCTGATCATCCTCTCCGCTATCCCGACCCCGAACGGGCAGCGGCTTTCGCATCCCCTGCAGCCGATGCACTCACTCGCGTGATGGGCGAGGGACATATAATGTTCCTTCAGGGAGGACGGCACCTCCGGCTGCATGACCGCCAGATCATAGAATTTATTCACCATGGCGATATCGATATCGACGGGGCACGGTTTGCAGTGCCCGCAATAGGTGCATTGACCGCCGGAAAAGGTATGCCTGGGCGCCTGCGCGAGCACTCGCCCGTAATCCTTCTCGTCGTCATCCGCCGTCTCATAAGCGACAGCGGCCTCCACCTCCGCCATAGTATTGTAGCCGCAAAGAACGGAAGCGACGCCCGGCCTTGTCAGCGCGTAATGGATGCACTGCACCGGCGTCAGCGCCGTGCCGAAGGGAGAGCGCTCCGCGTCAAACAGTCTTCCTCCGGCGAACGGCTTCATGCAGGTGATCCCCACATCCTCCCGCTCACAGGCCTTATACATCTCCGCCCGCACCGGGTCGATGCCGTTCAGCCCCTCCGCGTACTGGTCCGCGAAATAGGTATCGATATCATCCGTCGGCGGCACAAGATCAAAAGCCGGGTTCACGCTGAACAGGATCATCTCCACAAGCCCGCTCTCCGCGGCCTTCCTTGCGATATCCGGGTTATGGGTGGAAAGGCCGATATGGCGTATCTTTCCCTGCTCCCTGAGCTCCGTCACGTAATCGAGATAAGGCCCTGCGTGGGATACCGTTTCCCAGTCGTCCTCCCTGTCCACATAGTGGATCATGCCCAGGTCGACATGATCCGTCCCCAGCCGCGAGAGCAGGTCCTCAAAGGCGACGCGGCACGCCGCGACATCCCTCGTGCGGGTATACTGCCCGTTCTGGTATGTGGAACCGATGTGCCCCTGTACGATCCATCCGTCCCTGTCCTCCGATATGGCCGCTCCGATGATATCCCGGGATTTCGGGTCCGGCATCCAGCAGTCCACGATGTTGATCCCCAAGCTGTGCGCGTATCTCATCAGCGCGATGGATTCGCTCTCCTCGTGTTTTTCCAGCCATTCGCCGCCAAAGCCGATCTCGCTCACCTGAAGACCGGTCTTTCCCAATCGCCTGTATTGCATACTGTTCCCCCCGTTCCTCTGTATCCTGTCATCCTCCGCATCCTCATTGCCCTTCCGGCCGCAGGGGATGAGTGTCTCCTCTGTTCAAAAACGCGTGCGCGGCCGCAAGGACCCGCCGCTGATTCTCATACGCAAAGCACTGCATGGCTCCTTCATACGGCAGAAGCCGTATCCCGCGGATCTCACCCTGCCGCGGAACGGGCACACCTTTTGTATACTCAGCCAGGAAATACACCACACGCTTCCTGGTGCCGGGCTTTTCCGAAAGGTCGTATTCATCCTCCTCGCAAAAGCCCGGCAGGAAAACAGGCTCCAGCCCCGTTTCCTCGAATATCTCCCGGCGGGCGGTCTCCATATCCGTTTCACTGCCCTCCACATGCCCCTTCGGAAAGCTGTATGACCCGTGCTTTTCCTGTACGATAAGGTAAAGCGGCGTTCCGTCCTTCCTCGTGAACACGACAGCCCCGCATGATCTTTCCATGTTCATAAGACGATCCCCTTTAACTGCTTCCGATCACGGGCACGCCCCGGCAGGATATAACGGTATGATCTCCCCGCGGATACGGCAGCATCCTCAACCTATTATAGCACAGTCCGGGATGAGCGGAAACAAGCCTGTCAGAAGCATTTTATATGGCGCAAAACGGGCATACGTGTTATAATAAAGAAAATATGCAAAATGTGAGGTAGTTAAGGCATGAACGAACGCAAGACCCTTACCCGCGGCAAGGTCTGGTGCTTTGCCATCGGCCAGCTGGGCTGGTCCATCCTGAGCGCACTGATCTCCAGCTTCCTCGTAAGCTTTTACCAGCCGGATCCGGCCACCCAGGCCGCCGGCCAGCCCATATTCATCCCCCAGGGCCTGGTGATATTCGGCATACTGACCATACTCGGCGCCATCACCTGGTTCGGCAGGCTCTTTGACGCGGTGACGGACCCCTGGATCGCCTCCATGTCCGACAGGCACAAGGGCTCCAACGGGCGGCGCATCCCCTTCATGAAGGCAGCCGCCATCCCCTTCGCGGTCGTGACCGTTCTCACCTTCTGGAGCCCGATCGGCAAGGAAAGCTGGCTCAACGCCGGTTTCCTGTTCCTGATGCTCACCCTTTTCTACCTGTTCATGACCATGTACTGCACGCCCTATAACGCCCTCATCCCGGAATTGGGCTCGGACCAGAAGACGCGCATGAGCATATCCACCACCATTTCCTTCACATTCATCGCCGGTATGGCCCTTGCCTACATGGCGCCTATGATCTGGGGCATGCTGGAAGGGCCCCTGAGCAGCCGCGTCGCGGCCATCCGGGTCACCTTTACGGCGATGAGCGTGATTGGTCTTGTGTGCCTGTTCGTGCCGGTGTTCACCATCAGGGAAACGGATTATGTACACGCCACCCCCAGCCAGTCTCCTGCGATGAAATCCCTCTCCGCCACATTCCGAAACAAGGATTTCCGGATCTTCGTGGCATCGGATATCGTGTATTTCCTGGGCATCACCATGTTTCAGAACGCCATGCTGTATTTCGTCACATCGCTCCTGAAGCTGGAGGAAAGCTGGAGCACCGCTTACTTCGTGGGCATGACTGCCCTGAGCGTGCTCTTCTATCCTCTTGTCAGCAAGCTGACACCCAAATACGGCAAAAAGAAGCTGATCATCATCGCCTTCGGCATCTTCACTGTCGCCTTTGCCTACACGGCATCCCTCGGCGCGCTGCTGCCCGTCGATCCCGTCATACAGGGCTTCATACTGTGCGTCCTCGCCGCCCCTGCCATGGCGATCTTCGGCATACTGCCCCAGGCGGTCGTCGCGGATATCGCCCAGTGTGATGAGATCGAGACAAAGGAAAACCGCAGCGGCATGTTCTACGCCGCCCGTACCTTCTCCATGAAGATGGGCCAGGCCGTAGCCATGCTTCTGGTCACAAGCCTCGGCGTGATCGGCCAGGAGATGGGCACCGGCTACAGGCTCATCGCCATCGTTGCCGCCTGTGCCTGCGTACTGGGCGCCATCCTGTTCATGAAGTACAATGAAAAGCGCGTTTATGAAAAGATCCTCCGCGATTGACGGGTGCGTGGTACAGTAAGCATATAAACAAAGCGGGCGGCTCCGTGATCTGTGACCGGAGCCGCCCATATTTATGCTTCTGCCTGTCAGTCAGGTACAATATCGTTCGATCTCCCGCACGAGCTTGTTCAGAAAAGCCTCTTCCCCAAATGTATTGAACTTGAAGAACATCCCCTGGCTCCCGCCCGAAGCGACCGCCGTCAGCTGGATATCCCCATCCCTTCCGAACAGCGTGATATTCAGGCTCAGCCGGTTGGAGCCCATCGCGCTGTACCTTTCGTATACCCGTACAGAGCAGCGGATATCTCCCATGCTGTGATCGCTCCCGCCTTCCCTGGTGGCGGAAATGCTGCCCTGCATCACGCTGTCATCGATCAGATTCAGCATTTCGTCAAAGGAACCCGTCAAGTGCCTGTCATACTGTGCCATTCTCTTCCCTCCTTTGTACCGCGCACCGCGGTACGGTATGATCATACCATACCCGGCGCCGGGTACAAGGGAAAAAGGCTGAATCGTCACTGCAGGCGTCCCATTTGTCGATAAGGCGTGCTGATGATCGCCGCTCCCGGATATAACAGTTTTCCAAAATCTCTTGTCTATTTGTAAAGATCCAGCAAAGGCTGTATCAAAGCCGCCTGTGCCTGTTCAGAGATCCTTTTCGGTCGTCTGCTCAGTGAAATGATCTGAATGATGATACGGCTTTTTTCCAGGTACGCGATACGAAAGCTTTTCTCTTGCATAGCTTTGCAGGCTGTGAGATATTTGTATGTATCTTTCCCGGGGAGCGGAACATGGACAAAGAAAACATCCCCGTTGTCTCCGGACAGTTTTAACCTCCAGGCCCCGGTTTTTCCCCTAGGTGAGTTCCACCACCGATAAGCATCATCTATACGGCAAACGCGCATATCCGTATACCGGATCCGCCTTCCGAACAGATCTGCCAGTGCCGACAGCAGCCGCGGTTTGATAAAGAATAACAGCACAATGAAAAGCAGGAAATGCGGCACGGGCCCATGATGACTGTAATGGCCATACAGGGATATGGAAACACATATGCAGAAAAATATGCAAAAACCCCGGATGTCATCACGAAAATACGCCATGACAGCCTGCCTTGCCCTCCGGATGGAAGCAGGATCCTTCACAGGCATATTTACTCCATTATAAGGGTATTCCGGCCTCATTTGTTTTGTTCCTGCTGTATGTCATACAGGTCATAATACTCGTCGTAAAAGCCCAGGCAGGCGTCCATGCCTGCGTTGGTCCCCAGCGCTTTTTCCAGGACAGTCTGCCAGGACCCGTATTTTTCGTACAGCCACTCCGGCGTCGGGCCGAATTCGCTGCCGTATGCCTCAAGGTTGCTCTGTTTCGTCAGCGCCAGGCCTTCCGGATCGTCTCTCCAGGCTTCCAGTCGCAGCTCGTTGCGGCGCTCGCTGACGGCGCGGGCGATCTCTTCCACCGTCTTTGCCTCAAGCAGCATATCCTCGATCATCCGGTACAGTTCCGACATGCTCTCATGGTACAGCCTGCGCTGCTCACGCGCCTCGGCGACCTGCTCCGGGTCCGTCCAGTCGATCACATCCGCGTATACACCCAGCCGCGTTGATCCGGGATCCGGGGAAAAACCGTAAACGGCGTCCGCGTTGACGATGATGTCCTTCATGGCGTCCGGGTTTTCCCTCGGGTCGTGCTCGTACGCGAAAGGAACATCCTGCTGCGCCGCGGCTGAGGCGGTCAGATTGAGCGCCAGGAAAAAAACCGCTGTCAAGAGGATAACCGGCCAAATGACTTTTTTCATATCTGCCATCCTTTCAGCTGCCGTCGGTTTCGCGGAGGCTGTGCCGGCCGGTACCCGCGAAATCTTCCGGAAAATGGTCTCAGAATAAGCGGGAAATCCCCCGCGGTGATCCCGTTATGCCGCCGTTCCCCGGAAAACCGTTCCCGTATCCCGTTCCGGTCCGCACGGTATCGCCGGTCATTTGAACAGCTTGCCGGCTATCCAGACGAGCAGACAGGAGCCGGCTATCGCGAGAAGGACGCCGGTGACCCAGCCGCCGACGACACCGATCAGATTCCCCAGGTAGCCGCCGACAGCGCCGCCGACGACGCCGAGCGCTATATTCCGGATGATCCCGTTTTTCTTGCTCCCCATGATCCTGTTGGCCGCATATCCGCAAATGCCTCCGAGGATCAGTCCGACTATGATCTTGACCATCATGGTATTTCCTCTCTTTCCGTATATGATCTCCGTTTACGAAGATTATACCACAGATCGGGCTCCCGTCCCAGCTTTACCGGAAAAACCTCCGTCCATACCGGCTGCAGCGCTGCGTATACGTCTTGCCGTATGGACTCGTTCCGGAAATCTTCCTCACCAAAGTGTGTATCAGAATCGCAGGATAAAGGGCATCCGCCTGTCAGCACGGGTTTTGTGCCCTTCCGCCCGTTGCGGCGAGGCGCCGATCATTGGTATAATTAGGATCGGCGCACGATACAAAAAGACGACCGCTGCGCGGGAAAGGATGCACACACATGGAAAAGATCGATCTGAAACAGTATACGGATTTTTGCGTTGAGGAGACAAAGACCCTCCTCAATATCGAATCCCCCACAGGCTACACAGAAAACGCGGCCTCCTGGGTACGGGAAGAATTTGAAAAGCTGGGCTTTGAGGCAAAGCTTACCAACAAGGGCGGCGTCCTCGTCTCCCTTGGCGGCAGCGACAGGGAAAACGGCCTCCTCCTGGAGGCGCATACGGATACCCTCGGCGGCATGGTGGCGGAGATCAAGGGAAACGGCCGCCTGCGCCTCACCAACCTCGGCGGCATGAACCCCAACAACGCCGAGACCGAGATCGTCCGCGTGGTAACGAAGTTCAACGGCATATACGAGGGCACCTTCCAGCTCTGTAACGCCTCCATCCACGTGAACGGCGATTACAACAGCACCAAACGCAGCTGGGACACCTGCGAGGTAGTTCTGGATGAGGATGTGAGAAAAAAGGAGGATACGGAAAAGCTCGGCATCGCCGTTGGCGATATCGTCTGCTTTGAGCCGAACGTGCGCGTCACAGACTCCGGCTACATCAAATCCCGCTTCCTGGATGACAAGCTGAGCGTCGGCATCCTCCTGGGCCTTGCGAAATACATACGCGATGAGCATATCCTCCCGAAGCGCGCCCTCTATGCTCACATCACGGTCTTTGAGGAGGTCGGCCACGGCGGAGCAGGCAATGTCCCCTCCGGCTGCACCGAGGCCGTCTCCGTGGATATGGGCTGCGTGGGGGAAGGCCTGCAGTGCACGGAAAAGCAGGTATCCATCTGCGCCAAGGACAGCGGCGGCCCCTACAGTTATCCCGTCGTCAGGGGCCTCATCGAGGCTGCCAGGCGGAGCGGGGCGGATTACGCCGTGGATATCTACCCCCATTACGGCAGCGATGTGGAAGCCACCCTCAGCGCCGGGAGCGACCTGCGCCACGGCCTGATCGGCGCGGGCGTATACGCTTCCCACGGCTATGAGAGGAGCCACAGGGACGGCGCGGAAAACACGCTCCGCCTGCTGATCGCGTACGCTTTATAACGCCTGCCGCGTGTGTGCGGTATCCCTCGCGGTACAAAAGGGGCTGCCGGTCAGGCCGCCCCTTTTCACTAACTAATCACTAACCACTAATCCCTCACCTCTCACCTCTCACCTCTCACCTCTCAACTCTCCTTTACATCTCCCGCATCGAGCATCCCGGAAAGAACCATGTGCGGCTCATCGAGGCGTACGGGAAACTGCCGCGCGCCCTTGCCGAGGCGCATCCGCTTGTGATCGCCGGGGCGGACTGGAAGGATGCGGAGGTTGTGCATGAGGCCGCGGCGAAGTCGCCGCATGCCGATCTAATCCGCTTCACGGGGTTCGTCGAGGATGTTGAATCCTTGTGGGCGGAGGCGGGCTTCTATGTTTTCCCCAGTCTTTTTGAGGGGTTCGGTCTTTCGTTGATTGAAGCGATGGCGCGCGGCATTCCGTGTGCCTGCTCCGGCAACGGTTCGCTTGGTGAAATCGCCGCCGATGTGGCGCTCACCTTCAATCCCGAGCGCGTGGAGGACATCGCAGAGGCGCTTACGCGCCTTCTCACGGAACGGGCGGAAGATCGTGCGGCGCGCATCGCGCGCGGACGGGAACACGTGAAGAAATTCTCTTGGCAGGATCATGCCAAGGGAATCACGAGACTGCTGGAGGGCGTGGCATGACCGGCGTCGTCAAGCTGTTTGGCATACCCGTCGCCAAAGTGACGGAGGAGGAGGCGGTAGAACGCATCATTGCGTTCGCCAAGGATCACAACGCCCAACTCGTCGCCACGCTCAATGTCGATTTCGTTGCGAATGCCGTTAGCGGATGGCCCTTTGGCGGAAACGACGAACTGTGGGGCTATCTGAA
>DBXA01000152.1:0-255 GCA_002309235.1 Christensenella sp. UBA1224
GATCATTGTATCCTGTACCAACAGGAGACATTATCCTTGAGGCGGTGTATACACCGCCCCTCTATGCAGCAAAAGGGTCGGGCAGCATGCTGTAGCGGCGCCTTCCAGGGCGCCACGTTCCCCATCTGTATACGGAAATATATCTGGCACCGTGGCGGCGTAGACGCCGCCGCTACAGAAAACCGACATCTTCCTACGAACAAATTTAGGCGTCGCATGCGCCGCCGCGGATCATTGTATCCTGTACCAACAGGA
>DBXA01000152.1:292-10577 GCA_002309235.1 Christensenella sp. UBA1224
TGTAGCGGCGCCCTCCAGGGCGCCACGTTCCTGTTTGTACTAAAATATGTTTGGCACCGTGGCGGCGTAGACGCCGCCGCTACAAAAGGTCGACATCTTCCTGCGAACAAATATATGCGGCGCATGCGCCGCTACCGAACAGCGTTTTCATACACACGGATGCGGTGGTGATGTAAACGTCTTGCTGCTTGCAATACACGCTCTTGTGTGATATCCTGCTTTTATCCGCAATGAAAGGAACATACATATGAACGATTATGATCTCATGAAAGCGCAGATATCGGCGCTGATCGAAACCGACTCCAATTACATCCCTGTCCTGAGCAATGCTTCGTCCGTTCTCTTTCAGGGCATGGAGAACGCCAGCTGGGCAGGTTTTTACCTCCTGAAGGATGGAAGGCTGGTAGTCGGCCCCTTCCAGGGCAAGCCCGCCTGCATCCATATCGAGCTCGGCAAGGGCGTCTGCGGCACAGCCGCGAAGGAAGGCTGCCTGATCATGGTGCCGGATGTGCATGCCTTCCCCGGTCATATCGCCTGTGACAGCGAATCGGCATCCGAGCTGGTGGTGCCGCTCCGTAAAGACGGCAAGGTGATAGGCGTGATCGATATCGACAGCCATGTGAAGGGCAATTTTATCCCCCGTGACGCGCGAGGCCTGGAGGCGATCGCCGCTCTCATCTGCGAAAAGACGGTTTTCGACTGACTTCAGTTTCTTTTGCCGGTGAAAACGGCGTGAAATGTGCCTGAAGACAAAATACGCAAACAGAAAAAGGTACCCGGCAGCCGAGTAGAGCGGCTGCCGGGTGTTTTATACCTATGCCATGCGTTGAGCGCTGCAGGCTTGCATATATTGTCTTGTTCTTTCCGCGCATCTACTATATATAGGAAGAAACACCTCCCATGATGGGATTTGCCGTAAAGACGGAAATGCCTGAAACCGGTCGGTTTTTTACCTGTTTTCCGCTTGCCGGCGTTTTTCTTTTGCCTATGCGGGCAAAAGATGTTTTTCCCGGTTAATATCGGGGCGTTTTACCGAAAAAAACACTGATCAGGCAGGCAGAAAAACTTCCGCGGCGCGTTCTCATACGTATATACAGGCAGAGGGATCGGCTCATAGGCCCCCTGGCAGCTCCCATAAGCCGGAACCGCAGCTGTTTTCAGCGAAAATGTAACAATTTTGAAATTTTCCCGAAAATTAAGGCAGGATTGCGTATTTGCGAATACAGAGACAAGCAGTTTGTTGGAAAATTTACATAAAATTAATTTACAAAAGAGAGCGGTGTTCATATAATTATTTTGATGCTCTATCTAGGGGTGGAGGCGAATTCTGCCCTTTGAGAGATACGACTTCGGCCATGATAAGGGAGTGAGACAGCGCAATGGACCGGATGGCCATCCGCTTGATGGGCGGTTTTCTGATTACAGTACGCCATAACGGAGAATACGCCAGGGATATCCCCGGCATCAAGAGCCGTAAGAAGATCAGCCTGCTCACCTATCTTATCATGCACAGCGGAAAGCCCGTGGTCACGCAGCGGCTGATAAGGGAAATGTGGTCCGCCAAACAGATGGTGAGCCCCGCTTCCTCCTTAAAGACCACGATAAGCCGCCTTCGCGCCTATCTGAACGAGGCGCTCCCGGGAGCCGGGGAATGCATCCGTTCGGAAAAGAGCTCGTATTGGTGGCAGCCGCAGGAAAACGTGAGCGTGGATGTGCTGGAGATACTCAAGCAGCTGAGCATGCTCCGCAAACTGTCTACGGATGCGGAAAAGCAGGCCTGCTGGGAAAGGCTCCTGCTGCTGTACGAAGGTGATCTGTACCTGACAGGCGATATCCTGAACGGGGAACAGTTCGCAAGCCTGCTGCACCGGGAATATCTGGAAGCCATGTACGCGTATATCGCTTACCTGCGCGAGAGGGAATGCTATAACGAGATCGTGCGCGTGGCGAAGAAGGCGCTGCAGATAGACGAACTGGATGAATACCTGCGCATAGAGCTGATGCGCGCCATGGTCAGCCTGAACCGGTCTTCGGATGCCGCAGCGGAATACCGCAAGGTATCGAGCCTTCACCGAAAGCTGCTCGATGAGGAGCCGGGAGAGGATCTGAGCGCCGGTTACAAGGCGCTCGCGGAGACGGGCACCGCCCTGCAGTTCAATCTGGATGCCATCCGGAACGAGCTCATGGAAAGGGAGAGCGAGAAGCACGGCCCCTTCTTCTGCGATTATGCCGCGTTCAAGGAGATATACAACGTCCAGATGCGCAATCTGGAACGATTGGGGTCTACCATGTTCCTTGGGGTGATCATGGTAGACAGCACGGAGGAGGATGGGAACGAATTTGCCGATGTCAGGCGCGAAAGCGCCATGGCAGGCCTGCAGGAGATCATGCGTCTCCACCTGCGAAAGGGCGATATCGTGACCAGGTTCAGCCCCTCGATCTACGCAATGCTGCTGCCGACGGTCAATTACGCCACAGGCAGCATGGTAATGGAAAGGATGGAACAGCTGTTCTACGAGGAGTATCCCAGCCGGAAGGTCGCCATCTATCACCGCATCAGCCCCCTGGGGGCGGGCGTGGATACGGTGCCGGCAAAAACTTCTTAGAAGTTTTCCCTCCGGATACGTTTTTACCGTTCCTGTAACCGCCGGTATGTATAATGACGGCATCAGGACAGGAAAAACGGAGGTGCTGCGGCATGGATATTGGGAAAGGCGTTTCAATGATACGAGGACCGGGGCGACGATGGCGCCGGGTCCCGTGATGATAGATGAGACCCAATAAAGAAACCCGTCACTCAAGCCCGCGGGCCGCAAGGCCGGGGCGGAACAACCAGTAAGGATACGCCGCTCGCGGCGTCGAATAAAGGAATTGGAGAAGGTAACATGAAACTCAGCAAGAGATGGATCGCAATCATCGCCGCAGCCGCCATGATGGTCGGCATGACAATGCCCTTCGCCCTTGGCGAGGACGTGGAACAGCCTGCTGCGCAGGAAGCGGCTTTAGTGGCCGAGCCTGCCCCCCAGGCAGAGGAGACTGCCGCTGTGCAGGAGGCCGCGGCCGAGACTTTAGCCCAGCCGGCTCAGGAGCCTGCAGAAGAGCCGGTTGCCCAGCCCGTTGAAGAGCCTGCGGCTGAGCCCGCAGAAGAGCCTGCTGCTGAACCCGCAGCAGAAGCTGAGCCCGCTGCTGAATCTGCAGCTGAACCCGCGGCAGAGGTTGAGCCTGCCGTGCAGGTCTCTGTGAATGGCAGCATATTGGAGATCACAAAGGGCTATCTGCTGCTCCGCGGCAACCAGACCATCTTTAAGAATACAAACCGTACGGAGCCCATCGGTCACTTTGTGAAGGACGCCGTTGTGTACGCGGAGTTCGTCCGTGATGCGGAAGGCTCTGTCCTGATGTCCGTGTGGTTCGATACAGCTTCTACACGCTATGCGCAGGATCCGGTCTTCGGCTACCTCTATCTCGGCTATCAGCTGGATTGGGTACCTCTGGATCTGGAGGAAGCGGAAACCTTCCACACCGTTTTCTATGAGGAAGAGTCCTACAAGGTCCCCGTGGTGGGCGGCTTCGTGGTAGAGCAGGCGCCTGCAGCGGAAGAGCCTGCCGAGGAGCCCGCTGTTGAAGAGCCCGTCGAAGAGCCCGCAGCAGAAGAACCTGCTGTTGAGGAGCCCGCGGTGGAAGAGCCTGTTGAGGAAGAGCCTGCCGAGGAGCCCACGGTAGAGGAACCCGTCGTGGAAGAGCCTGCCGAGGAGCCCATCGAGGAACCCGCTGAAGAGCCCATCGAGGAAGAGCCCGTCGAGGAGCCCGCAGCAGAAGAGCCTGCTGCTGAGGAGCCCGTGGTGGAAGAGCCCGTCGAGATCGAAGAGTATGATACGCCGCTCGGCCTTGATGAGACGGAAGTTGCGGAAGAGACCACCGTTGAAGAGGAGCCCGAGATCGTATACGAAGGTTCCGATCCGGAAGGCAACATGAAGGTGACTCTCTACACAGACCGCAAGCCCATCATGCAGGAGGGCGAGATGGTAACGCTCACAAGCTGCATCGAAGGCTTCGAGGGCTACGAGGTCATGTACGAGTGGAAGTGCGATAAGCACGATGGCTCCGGCTTCGCGACTGTGGCCCTTGGCAGCGAGACCGCCCTTCAGTTCCCCGCCAGTGCGGAAAGCCTTGGCTGGGATTGGGAGCTCACCGTGTGGTACCGCTGAGGCACTGCATAAGAAATAAAGCCTGAAACAAATGTTCCCCGGGGCGGTGGGAGCCGTCCCGGGAATAGCATCGAAAATAACATCCAACAAATCAGGAGGGTGCGGGATATGACTACAAGCCGTTATGGATTGAAAAGGCGCTTGACTGCGATACTGCTGTCTGTGCTGATGATGTTCCAGATGGTACCTACGTCCGTGTTCGCGGAAGGCGAAGACGGCGGCTGGAAAGGCTTCACACTCGCTGTGCGTGGCGAAGTCTCTTACACGGTGCAATGGACCGTGGGAGAGGATACCAACAGATATGTTGTTACCCCGGAGGATGGACAGGAGATACGCCTGAGTGATGTCCTGCCTGCCAATCCCACCATTGAAGGCGATTATGTCTTTGAAGGATGGGTGGACGGGGATAACAATCCTGTGGACGTGAATACGGTGATCGATCAGGATTACACTGTTACTGCCTCGTTCCGGGCTGTAGAATACGTCCAGGTCACCTTCCAGACGGAAGGCAGCAGCGATACTGTCGTGCGTCTGGAAAAGGGAACTGCCATCGGCAGCAGCATGCCCTCTAACCCGAAGCGCGATGGCTATCGCTTTGACGGCTGGTTCGCGGGAGAGACTGAGGTCACTTCTGCCACGAAGCCGGAAGCGGATATGACGGCTGTGGCCAAGTTCACGCAGATCCACACCGTATCCTTCGATCCTTCGACAGATGATGAAGTGCGTCTGCCGGATGAAGTGACCGTATATGACGGAGATACGATCCCTGCCGCTTCCATTCCAGAAACGCCTGTGGAGCAGGGCTACACCGGCAAGTGGGTGCGGAAGGACGATGGCACTACGGTAGTAGATTCCAGCTACGTCGTAACGGATACCTTTACAGCCGTACCCGCATATGATGCCATTGTTTATACGGTCACCTTTGAAGTGGAGGAGGGCGACACCGCTCCTGATCCTATCGAGGTAAGCATGGCAACCAATATGGCCATCAGCGAAAACGATCTGCCGGATGTGCCGGAAAAGTCGAACAAGCTGGGCACATGGGTATATAAGGGAACGGAGACCCCTTATGTTGCGGGCACCTCCTTTAACGGGGATACCACGCTTGTGGCCAATTACCAGCAGCTGGTATATTCCGTGGAATATCTGGTGGACGGCGCGCACTACGCATCCATGACGGCTTACAATGGAGCAACTCTCGTACTCCCCTCCGATCCGATCAAGACCGGCGCCGAGTTTATTGGCTGGTTTGACGGCGAAACACAATATACCAATGAATCCATCGTTGAAGGAGACCTGACCCTTGAGGCAAAGTTCCAGGGTCTTGTCCGCGTAAACTTCCATGTTACAGACGATAGCGGAAATGTCATATCCGACAAATCCCAGTACTTTGCGGAGCTCCCCGTAGGTACAGCCATCGGCAACAACCTGCCGGAGGATCCCTTCCTGGCGGGCAAGGCTTTTATGCGCTGGTACGACAGGGATGATACATCTGTAACCATCGATGCAAGCTATGTCGTTCCTGAGGGAAAAGCAAACAGCGATGTCTACGCCATAGCGGAATTCACCTCTATCGATGTATATGAGCTTACGGTTAAATACTTCTATATGGACAACGGCAATCGTGTCGATCTGCCCAGCCAGGTATTCAGCGTGGTCAAATCCCAGGTGGAGGAAGGCTATACCGTAACGGTGCCGAACCAGTCCCCCGTAAAAATAGCAGGCCAGCCGGATACCTATTATCCGGAGGTAGCTACCATTACAGTCACCCTTGAGGATGATTGGGAATATGACGAAGAGCTCCAGGTCCAGAAGCTGACGAAAAGCGTAGAGTATAAGGAAGCGAACGCGAAGTACCAAGTAGGTTACTACCTTGGCAGCGGCTCCTCTGCTACGCTTATTCCCGCATCAGAGCTTCCGGAGGAGGAAAACCCGGTCAATAAGCGCGGCGTTGAAGGCGCGCTCGTACTGCCGGAGATCAAGGAATTCTCCTTTGCGGAATATTCCTCCCGCGATGAGGGAACCGACGGTAAGGGTGTTATCATCGATAATGATGATAACCAACTGATGCACGTCTACTATACGCCGAAGGACTTTACCCTTTCCTATGATACCACCGGCGGCGATTATATCGATGCAGTAACGCAGGCATACGGTTCTACCATCACCCTGCCGGATGTGAATACCACGGTAAACGGGAAAAAGGTCATCAACAGGGCTGGCTATACCTTCGCCGGCTGGTATACCAGCGCTTCTCTCACAGGGGATGCCGTTACCAGCATCACGCTTTCCGGGGATACCACTGTCTATGCGAAGTGGACGCCTGCGCAGGTAACGTATACCCTGATCTACATGATCGAGAATGCGGATGATGACAACTACTCTTATCTGGGCTATAAGGAGTTTACCGGGACGACAGGCAGCACGGTTACGGTAAACGCAACCTTTGCCAATAACAATAAGCCCAGCGATCTTGATACCCAGAACTTTACCTTCGACAGTGCAGATCCTGCTACCGCTACGATTCAGTCAGATGGGTCTACCGTTATCACGGTGAAGTATAAGAGAAATGTATATACGCTGGAATGGGGCGGAGACCTATACCATAAGGGAACATTTGATTGGTATTGGCAATATAACATAGGAACTGCCAGTGTAACTGCTAAGTATGGCGCAAGCTTAGTCCAGCTCTGGAAGACAAATTATAATACGCCTTATCCGAATTATGCATGGAGCCTTAATACCAATAACAATGATAAAGTTACCGTAATTGTTACCATGCCCGGAAAAGGTGATAAATACGGGACGAGCCAAACGACACTGAACTTTAATAACAATAAAGAGACGGTTTATGCGTTTGACTATTCAGTGACGAAAACCCAAAATATATACTACTGGGTTGAAAACTACAGTGGTGAAGGTGTTGAAACCAGGACTAGGACTTTTAATAATGTTCAGAAGACGTACGGTCTCTATACGAATGTTACAAGTAAGTTTAATTACCTTTATTACGACAGTGACTTCTTCGAGATTGTCGGGTATATAAAAGAAGTTGCCAGATATAGCAGTACAAAGAATGGTACAGAGAGTGTATTGACATTCTCTGGCAATCAGAATAGATGGGAGACTCCCGACGGAACACGTTATATTCATTTCTATTACACAGCGCCTGTTTATGATCTGACATTCTTTAATTACGATGGCACAGAAATTGATACAGTGTCTCGCAAACTTGGAGCGGATATCAGCTCCGATCTGACCGATTATATTCCGGATGCTCCCGTGACAGGTGCGACTTGGAAAGGCTGGTATACAGACCCGGAGCACAGTGAAGGTATGGAGTTCAGCGGCACAAAGATGCCTGCAGGACTTGTACTGTACGGTGATTTCGAATTCCCCGTATATACCTTTACCTACGATCCGCAGGGCGGCGCATTCGCGGACAATTCCACGGCGAATATCGTTATCAGCAATGTGCCGTACAATACCAAGATAGGCGATATGCAGAATGGCGGCTATAAGGCCGTCACCAAGGAAAACTATGTCTTTGCCGGCTGGTATACCGGTACCGGCGCGGATGCCCAGGTATACGACTGGAACCAGCCCGTGACGCAAGATACTACCATCTACGCCCGCTGGACGCAGAAGACTTTGGGCTATACGGTGCATTATTACCGTGGCGAGAAGAACGGGGATGAGATCACCCCTGCTGTGGATGACGATGGCGATATCATAGCCCTGCTCCCCGACAAGACGCAGTCCAACCCGAAGTGGAATGATTCTACCATCATCACGGAGGAAGCGCCGACCATTTCCGGCTATGTCGTGGATAAGACGGAAGCTTCCATCACACTCAGCTTCAATGAGGATGATAATGTCATTACCTTCTATTACATTACCATCCCCGAAAAGCTGTATTATGATGTGCATTATGTGCTGCGCAGCGATCCGGATATCAAGGTGGCCGAATCTCAGATAGCTGCTGAGAAGGATGGCGATACCACTACCGTCCTTGAAACCGCAGCTGCTGTCGATAAGACGTTTATGGCAACGCAGCAGGGTGTGGATGAGGATATCCTCAGCGTGGAATACCGTCCGGAGGTAACCTACATCGAGCAGCAGCTGCAGCTGGAAGACAATGTTATCACCTTCTACTATATCCCCTATACCACGTCCAAGATCGTCGTGAACTATCTGGATATGGATGGTGAATCCATTGCCGATTCCCAAACACACTATGTACAGAAGGATGATACCTTCACTCTTGAGAATATCTCTGACGATGGCTTCGTATATAACCATGCGGATAAGGTACAGGATGGTGTTACTGAGGATGCCCAGACGAGCTATGCCATAGCGGCCGATACAGGCGATTTCACCATTAACGTCTATTACCAGAAGAAGCTGATCGTTGCGGCTCAGCCTCTCTCCAAGACGTATGACGGCACTCCGCTTGCGCCGGATGGAACGGCCGCTCTTAATGAGAATACAGATGATAACTCTCTGCGAAACAACTATGTGATCATCACCGGCAATACCCGCGGCGATTCGATCACCGGTCTTTCTTATAAGAATGACGCAGATGAGGCGGCATCCCAGACAAACGCCGGAACCAGCAGCAGTATTCCTTATGACCTTCAGATAGTAACACCTGAAGGTAAGACCAGGTCGGAAGATTATTATGAGATCATCTATGTGCCGAGCACACTGACAGTCTCTCCGGTAAATGTTACTATCAGCATTTCTGCCGACCAGTGGGATACGCACTCCGGCGGCGCTGGCGGTAAGAACTACTATACAGGACAGGAGTTTAATGTCGGATTTACGAGAACTGATAAGCTGCCCTTCAATATTAATACGGACGGAAGCACTAATGCCAAGTCGTACGTAAGAATAACAAGCTCTGCAGCTTTGCTGTTCCGCAACACTTACGGAGATGACATCTGGGCTGCTCTGACGGGCATGAAGAATGGGAATGGCGTTCTGATCTCGGAGAAAGATGCTGGTTATTATACGGTTACAGGGGATGAGCAGGTAGCTGCGATCCGCAACGGTACCACGGCATTGAGTGACCCGAACTACTCGGTTTCTATCTATGCGCGTCCTTCTCTTCTGAAGATCGAAAAGCTGCCTTTGAATGTCACGACACTTTCCGATGAAAAGGCATATGATGGCACAGCACTGACGAAGACAGAAGATGCGACAATCACTTATGATTATTGGGAGAAGAATATCTCCTCTGAAGGAGAGACGATGGTTGCCGCAACACCTGCTGCAGTCGGAACAGGTGAACTTGCAACAGGAGACGCATATACCTTCACTGTAACAGGATCTCAGACGGATCCCGGTTCGAGCGACAACACCTTTACGCTCGATTTGGGTGAAAATGCGAACAACTATACCATCACTCGCGAAGAGGGCACGCTGAAGGTCACGAAAGACGGAGGCCTTGGCACTCTGAAGCTGACAATTAATCCTCGTACAGAAACCTATAATGGTGAAGAACAGTATGGTTATACTGTCCCGCTGAGGATAACCGGTACCGGATCCACGATTACAACAACGGAATATACACTGGAAGGCCTCGAGGAAGGCTATGTCCTGACGGTGGCATATACTCCTGCCTCTGGAACTAACGCAAGCAATACTCCTTATGGCCCCGGCACATTCCCCGGCAGCTTTAAGGTAACACGTGATGTAGATGGAACAACTGTAGACCTGACCGACAGCTATACCATCGAAAAGACCGGCGGTACGCTGACGATTAATAAGCTTGCAGTCACGATCACGGTTGCTGACAGTGAGAAGGAATACGGCGAACAGGATCCGACATTTGTTGACGCTCAGATCGGCGATTATATAGGAACGGATCTCGACGAGATCGATCTTAGTGTTAGCCGTACCAACACGGATGAAGCTGTTGGCACGTACGAACAAGTGCTGAACATCAGCAAGACGAAAGACGAACTCGATGCCCAGTACACCAACTATGTCTTCACCATCGAACCCGGTGACTTTGAGATTAAAAAGAGCACGAAGGAACTGAAGGTCGCATCTGCGGACGGCGAGTGGACGTA
>DBXA01000015.1:0-127 GCA_002309235.1 Christensenella sp. UBA1224
TCCGCCGGCATATCGGGATCTATCGGTACATAAAACGCGCCAGCGTATACGGCTCCCATGAAAAATTCCAGGGTATGGATATCCCTTGCCGCAAGGACGCCGACAGCTTTCCCCCTGACATGATATC
>DBXA01000015.1:206-359 GCA_002309235.1 Christensenella sp. UBA1224
CCGCAGCAGACGGCCTTCCTGTCCGGATGCTTTTTTGCGGCGTTTTCCAGATATCCGAGCACATTGAGCATGATCGCACCTTCCTCCGGGTCCCGCAGCTTTTCGCGCAGGGACCGGATTGATTATACCACATATGCCTGTGCTTTACGAGCG
>DBXA01000015.1:365-11916 GCA_002309235.1 Christensenella sp. UBA1224
CGGCTCTCCGGAAGGCAGCGGCATTTGGCGAAGTATAAGCTCTTTTCCCTTTACATGCCCAATACAAGCCGTTATAATAAAATATTATGCGAAACAGCCGGTACGCATCAAACGTATCCTACTAAAACAGGAGAGAAGAAAAATGCTGAACATCGAACACCTGACCAAATACTACGGTGAGAAAAAAGCGGTAGACGACCTGTCACTGCATATCATGCCCGGAGAGATCTTCGGTTTTATCGGNNATATACGGTTTTATCGGACATAACGGCGCGGGCAAGAGCACGACGCTCAAGAGCGCGGCCGGCATACTCCATTTTGACGAAGGCAGGATCACCATCAACGGCTTCGATCTGCTCCGCGATCCCATTAAATGCAAAAAGGAGACCGCGTATATACCGGATAACCCGGATATGTACGAATTCATGAGCGGCATCAAATACCTGAACTTTATCGCGGATATCTTCGCGATCTCACCCGGAGACCGCAGTGAAAAGATCCGCAGATACGCGGATCTCCTGGAGCTGACGGACGACCTGGCCCAGCCGATCTCCGCCTATTCCCACGGTATGAAGCAAAAGCTTGCCGTCATTTCAGCCTGGATCCATTCGCCCCGGCTGATCCTGATGGATGAGCCATTCGTCGGCCTCGACCCAAAGGCCTCACATCTGCTGAAGGAAATGATGCGGGAACACTGTGACAAGGGAGGAGCCATATTCTTTTCCACACATGTGCTGGAGGTCGCCGAAAAACTCTGCGACAAGGTAGCCATCATAAAGCAGGGCAAACTGGTGAAATGCGGCACGATGGAGGAAGTCAGGGGCGATGACAGCCTAGAGGAAGTGTTCCTGGAGCTGGAGGCGGAATAATATGTTGAAGGTACTATTGCGCAAACAGCTGGCTGAAGTATTCAGGAGCTTTTTCTACGACGCAAAAAAGAATAAAATGCGGTCAAAAGCGGCGATCGTCTGCTGGTTCTTCTTCTATACCGTCCTGATGATCGGCATACTCGGCGGCATATTTACGATGCTGTCCATGAGCCTGTGCGGTCCGCTCGCGGAAGCGGGCATGGGATGGCTGTATTTCCTTCTGATCAGCATCATCGCCATTTTTCTCGGTGCTTTCGGCAGCGTGTTCAACACCTACTCCGGGCTTTACCTGGGCAAAGACAATGACCTGCTCCTGTCGCTGCCGATCCCCGTACAGACGATCATAACCGCGCGGCTCATGAACGTTTACCTGATGGGAACCATGTATTCGGCCGCCGTACTCCTGCCCGCGCTGATCATATACTGGGTCGAGGTCTGCGCATCGGCAGTATGCGTTTTATGCGGGATGCTGCTGTTCCTCAACGTGACCTTGATCGTACTCCTGCTCTCCTGCCTGCTGGGATGGGCTGTCGCCAGGATCAGCCTGCGGCTGAAGAACAAGAGCTTCATCACTGTTCTGGCGGCGCTTGTGTTCATAGCCGCATACTACTACCTGTATTTCAAGGCCAATGATCTTATCAAGGATATCATACTGAACGCGCAGACATACGGCAGCAGGATCATGGGCTCGGCTTACCTGCTGTTCCAGTTCGGAAGGATCGGCGAAGGTAATATCGCCTCAGCAGCCGCATTCCTGGCCGTCCTTGCGGTACTCCTCGCGCTGACCCGGCTCGTCCTGTCCCGCACCTTCCTGGGGATCGCGTCCTCAGGCGGCAGTATCGGGAAAACGCGGTATGTCGAAAAACAGGCCAGGCAAAGATCCGTATTCGGCGCGCTGCTCGCAAAAGAGCTGGCACGTTTCACCTCCAGCCCGAACTATATGCTGAACTGCGGTCTCGGGCTTCTGCTCCTGCCGGCTTTGGGCATACTCCTCCTGATCAAGGGAAGCGAGGTATTCGGTATTCTGGAACGCTTCTTCGCCGACAGGCCCGGCACTGCGGCCGTACTGTTCTGCAGCGCACTGTGCCTGTTCTCGTCCATGAACTCCATGGCGGTGCCTTCGGTATCGCTGGAAGGGAAAAGCCTGTGGCTCCCTCTTTCACTGCCCGTAAGACCGCAGACGGTACTGCGCGCAAAGCTTGCAATGCAGCTGGTACTGACAAGCATCCCGGTGGTGTTTGCCGCGGTTTGCGCAGCGTTCACCGTTCCCTCCCCCTTCCCGGTCAGGCTGCTGGTCTGTCTGATGCCCGCGGTGTTCACCGTTTTTTCGGCTGCGTTCGGCACGGCGATCGGCACAAGGATGCCTCTGCTCAGCTGGACCAGTGAGATCGTGCCCATCAAACAGAGCGGTGCCACCCTGATCGTTCTCTTCGGCACCTGGGTGATCGGCGCCGCTTTTGCGGGGTTGTGGTTCCTCGCGGGCTGGAGGATCGGCGCAGGTCTTTTCCTGCTCCTGAGCAGCTGTCTGCTCGCAGCCGTCACGCTGTTCCTGCTCCGCTGGCTCGATACCTGCGGAAGCCGTATCTTTACCGGACTATCCGCCTGAACGCGGGATATGAGGCAATGACCATGAACGGGAAAGCAGACAGTGACAACAGGAAGCTGATACATTTCTGGAACGAAGCTTTCGGAATGTCAGAAGAAGACAGAAACGAGCTGCGCGAGCAAGGCCCGGAAGGCTGGAGAGGGCTCGCTCCTTCGGAAAAGCTGTTCCTGGCAGCAGCATCCCTCGGAAAAAAGAAGAAGGTACTCGATTACGGATGCGGCAGCGCCTGGGCCGGCATCATCGCGGCGAAAAGCGGCTGTCCCGATGTGACGGCCGTCGATCCTGCTCCTGCAGCCGCGGAAGCTGCCCGTTTCGGCGCCTCTCTTTACGGCATCGGAGATCAGCTGCATGTACAAACCATAGCGCCTGACTGGCTTGAAAACGAACCGGCTGAGACCTATGACGGCCTCATCTGTTCAAATGTGCTGGATGTGGTGCCGCAGGAGACCGCGCGCAGGATCATACGGGAAACGGCGCGGATCGCAGCAGGCGGCGCACAGATCATCATCGGCCTGAACTATTATCTTTCCCCGGAAGCCGCCCATGAAAGGGGCATAAATCTCGAAGAGGACGGCAGCCTTTACCTGGACGGCGTTCTGCGGCTCGTCTCACGGACAGATGAGGAGTGGGCCGCGCTGTTCGCGCCGTATTACTCGGTTGAAAGCCTGGAACATTTCGCCTGGCCGGGCGAAAAAGCGGAGACAAGGCGGCTGTTCCGCATGCGCAAATGCGGCTGAGAGGCAAAGCCCGCAGCTTTGCCAAGCATGCCGTAAACCTCTGCCCGGAGGAAGGAAGATAAGCATTGAACGGATACACATACATCCGGCTGCGGGAAGCACCCGATCTGAAAGACACCGCCGCAGCATGGTTCCATTCCAAATGGGGCGTGCCGAAAGAAGCCTACCTTGCGTGCATGGAGGCATACCTTGACCGCAGAACGGAATACGGCTGGTATCTGTGCACAGACCGCGGAGAGATCGTCGGCGGCCTGGGTGTCATCGAGAACGATTTTCACGACCGGAAAGACCTTACGCCGAATATCTGCGCCGTCTTCACGGAAGAGGCGCACCGGGGACATGGTATCGCCGGCCGTCTGCTGGATATTGCCGTGGAAGATCTACGATCCAACGGCATATCGCCGGTGTACCTGGTCACAGACCACACTGGGTTTTACGAACGGTACGGATGGGAATTCCATTGCATGGCGCAGGGAGACGGGGAATCGCACCTGACCAGGGTGTATATCCACCGGTAAAGCAACAGACAGGCTGCTCAAACGGCATGCCGGATACAGGAGGTCACGGCCGCATGGAAACAAAAAGGCTGATCATAGACGCGATCAGGGAAACCGATAAGGCGGATTACTTCCGCAACCTGTCACACGACAGAAAAGTATTGGAGACCTTTATCTGCAAATACACGGAAACACCGGAAGAGCTGGATATATCACCATACCTGACGAACGAAAAGATGTTTGCGATCCGCTTGAAGGAAACGGGAAGGCTGATAGGCATCATACTGTATTTCAATGACGACGGCTGCTCCTGTGAGATCGGATACGGCCTTGGGTCCGCCTACTGGAAAAAGGGATATGCCACAGAGGCTGTCAGAAGGTTCCTCGATTACTGTTTTAACGAGAAAGGCTTCCGTACGGTCAACGCTTCGTTTTTCACCGGAAATGACGCCTCCAGGCGCGTAATGGAAAAGTGCGGCATGACGTTTGACAGGTTCTCCGAAAAAGAACTAAAGTATCTGGGCCTCGAAAGGGACCTTACGTATTATTCGATCAGCCGTGACGGAGCCGGAAAAGAGCCGGACGAGAGCAGAGATGCCCTTCAAGCCGGAGAAGCGGAAGAAAACGCAGGAAAAACCGGCAAAAGCGGAGGAAAAGGCATGCGGATCGAAACAGACAGACTGGTCATTACCGAACTTACCGTGTATATGGCGCAGGATGTGCACGAGAACTCGCTCGATGAGGATACCCGAAGGTTTGTCCCGGATGAGGTCTTCGAAACAAAGGAAGAGGCGCTGGAAACGATCACTTTCCTGATATCTCAATACGGGAAGTTCAGCGGTCCTCTCGTCTATGCCGTACTCGAAAGAGAGCCCTCCAGGAACATAGGCTATGTTCAGATGGTACCCATGGAAGACGGAACCTGGGAGATCGGCTATCACATCACAAAGGCTTATACAGGCCGCGGATTCGCGACGGAAGCCGTGAAGGCATTCCTCCCCGTCATGGCGGAAGCCATCGGGATACGGGAAGTATACGGCATATGCCTTGCCGAGAACGCAGCATCCTGCCGGGTAATGGAAAAATGCGGTTTTGAGGACCTCTATGCAGGCACAGGCACATACCAGGGCATGGAAAGGGAGATCGTCAAGAAAATCTGGAGAAAGAAAGATACATGAACACGCAGATATTACACCGTTATATCGCTCCGCGCTCATTTTACAGGACCGCGCTGGGTATAGCTCTGCCCATCATGGCCCAGCAGCTGATCCAGAGCCTGGTATCGCTGGTGGATAATTTTATGGTAGCGGGCCTTGGCGATGTGGCGATGTCCGGCGTCAATGTTGCGGGACAGGTCCTGTTCGTGTTCCAGGTGCTCCTGAACACCATATGCATGGCAGGCGGCATCTATATGTCCCAGTATTTCGGAGCAGGCGACAGGGAGGGCATGCGTCAGGCGCTGCGCTTCAAGATCATAGCAGCCGGCGCCGCGGGGATAGCGTACATTTTCACATGTATGGGGATCCCGCGGACGGTCCTCTCCTGGATGGTCATAGGCAATACACAGGCCGAGGAGATACTCGACCAGGGCACAAGGTATATGTTCCTCATGGGCTTCATGGGGGTCCCGGTAACCATCTCAATGATACTCGCCTCCTCCATGCGGGAGATAGGTGATGTGAAAACACCCCTTGTGATCACGGTCATCGCTACACTGCTCAATACCTTCTTCAACTGGGTACTGATCTATGGACACCTTGGCGCCCCGGCATTGGGTGTCAGCGGCGCGGCTTATGCCACATTGATCGCCCGCACCGCGGAAATGGCCCTCTTCCTCGCTGTCACAGCCCGCAAGAAGCCGCCGTTTTCCGTTCCTCCGCGGGAACTCTTCCGGGTAGACCTCCGGCTTTTCCGCAAGATACTCCGAAAAGGCCTGCTGGTCATGTGCACGGAAATGGCATGGGTATTGTATGAAACTGTAACTACCGCACTCTATAACGGCAGGGGCGGCGCCGATGTAGTATCCGGCATGGCGGCGGGCTTTGCGATCGCCAACCTGTTCTTTATCGCCTTCAGCGGCATCACCACGGCCACAGGCGTTCTGCTGGGGCGTACACTCGGTTCCGGCGACCTTGAAAAAGCCAAAGAGCTGAAAGACTGGCTATTGACGGCTGCATTCCTGTTCGGCTTGATCATGGCTGCCGTCGGGCTTTTGACCGTGCTGCTGATACCGGTGGTCTTCGGCGCGCTGAGCGAAAACGCGCTTGCGATCAGCCGTAATATGGTCGTGTTCCTCTCGTTCTTCATGCCCGCCTGGGTATATGAAAACGCGCAGATGGCCGTTGGACGGGCCGGCGGAGACGCCGCTATGGGCGTCTGGACAGACACATCCATCACTCTGATCGTACAGCTGCCTCTTGCTTTCCTCCTTGCCCTTTTTACGCCGATCGGGCCTGTGGAAATGTACATGCTGATCAAATTGGCAGACCTGGTCAAGATCATCTTCTCCTATTTCTGGCTGAAGAAGGAACGCTGGCTGCACTGCCTGGCACAGCCGGGAATGGAATGAACCGTGTCCCTCTGTTCCTCTCCCATTGGTCAGGGACAGCTGCCTCCACGATACGTGGATAGCCGTCCGGCCGTCCCTGTGATACACTATTCTCATAAGGGGGGCGGATCGATGGATAACTATGTGACGGGAGAAGTGATACGCACTCTTCGCGAAAACAAGCATATGACCCAGAGGGAGCTGGCGGAGCGTATCCATGTCAGCGGGAAAGCGGTAAGCAAATGGGAAACGGGACAGGGCTTCCCGGATATCGGCCTTCTGGAGCCTTTGGCAAAGGCGCTCGATATCTCCGTGATAGAGCTGTTATCTGGCGCGGATATCCGAAACCGCAACAGATCCTCCAATATGGCAAAAGGACTTTTCTACGTCTGCCCGGTATGCGGAAATGTGATACGGACTACCGGTGAGGCAGTGATCAGCTGCTGCGGCATATTGCTGCCGCCTCTCCTGCCCGAACCGGCAGACCAGGAACACATAATACGGGCAGAAGTCTCGGAAGACGAATACGCTGTATCTCTTGACCATCCTATGGTAAAGGACCACTATATTTCTTTCCTCGCTGCAGTATCGGACCAGAGGATCGAGCTCGTAAAGCTGTATCCCGAAGGAAATGCAGAGGCAAGGTTCAAAATCAGCCGTGTCGAATACCTGTATGCCTATTGCAGCCGTGACGGTCTGTACCGGATAAAGGTCGAACGGACAGCCCGTCAACGCGGCACAGCTCCGGATAGACTCGTGAAGCTTCCCATGGTATAATCACGGTATCGAATATCCCGTGATTACGAGGTGGATCTCCCATTGAAAAAATACCTGTTCTGCCTTCTGTTCTGCCTGGCTGCCCTGTTTGCGGCAGGCGAGGCTTCCCTTGCCGAAAAGACCACCGTCATGATGTACATGGTCGGCACGGATATCGAGAAGGACTGCATAGCCGACATGAAGGAGATCGCCAAAGCATCTTACGGAAGCGATGTCGATGTGGTCGTACTGGCAGGCGGCACAAAGTCCTGGTCTGACAGGAGACTGCGAAACGGTACAGTCAATCTGTTCACCATATCCGGCGGCAGCTGGTCACCTGCGAAGGACTTTGGCATGGCGAATATGGGATGTCAATCCACACTTGCAGGATATATCACCTACTGTCTCAGATGTCACAGCGCAGACAGGTATGTCCTCATACTTTGGGACCATGGGGGCGGATCCGCAGGCGGGATCTGTTATGACCAGCTCTATGGCGACGATCCCCTGAGTCTTTCGGAGATCGAAGCAGCGCTGGCAGAAGTCAAAAGATACGATCCGGGTTTTCACCTGGCCGTTTTCGGTGCCGATGCCTGCCTGATGGGCAGTTATGAATTGGCCGAAGCAGTCGGGGATTACGCGGATTACATGGTCGCCAGCCAGGATCTGGAGCCCCGGCTTGGGTGGTACTACACCAACTGGCTCAACGACCTTGGAAAGCAGCCTGATATGAGCAGCAGGGATCTTGCCGTATCCATCGTCAGGAGCTACCGATATGCCTGTGAAAAGCAAGATCCAAACGATCATCTGACGCTGTCCGTCACTGACCTTTCCGCAATAGACGGACTGACAAGATATATGGAAAAGCTGTCAGAAAGCCTCACCGCATCCCTCCCGGAAAACTATCCCGCCATGAGCCGCACCTTCCGAAGCCTGTACACATTCGGGAACTACGATGAAGCGGGCTCCGATATGGTAGATATGAAAGCCTTCCTGAAAGCCTGCGCCAAATACGATCCCGAAAACGCTTCAGGGGCTATCAAAGCCCTCGAAAGAGCCATCATATACAATTACGCCTCCCGATGGGTACCGGATGCGGCAGGTCTTTCGATCTTTGTACCCATGGAGAACGCAGGATCTATGTCCGGCCTCGCAGGCAGCTACACTACCTCCGGAACATCCGGCTACTCTTCTTTTATCACCGCTTTTGCCGATACAGCCTCCGGCGGAGACTATGTATTTGCGGCCTCGTCATCCGCACCTGAAGGCATGACACAGGAGGATCTGACGGCAGAGAGCTTCCTCGATTCCGCGTACAGTTATTCCTTCGGTTCCGGTCTGCTCGACTGGCTGTGGAACGCGATGGAATGGTCTTTCGAAGACGAAGATTGGGGCAGCCTTCTCTGGGGCTACGGAGGAAGCTACGGCACCGGCTACGACTACGGCTCCGGCTTCGGCTACAACGGGAACGGCTTCGTGATCGCGGGCGATATTTCTTCCCCATCTTCCGCGTCCGCTCCGGCGTTTGAGATCGCAGGGGTCGGTACTGCCGCCGGCATTACACAAAACGGTATAGCTGTCGTCATTGCAGGAGATGTGCAGGCACAGCCGACCGGGCGGCCTCTTGACACGCTCGTCATCGCGGGAAAAACGCCTGCCCCGACCAAAGTGCCGGAGGCATTGCCTACACAGTCTCCCGGCAGCTTCATTATAGCAGGGAGGACGCCCGCTCCTTCCGAAAGCACCTTTATCACTGTGGAAGCAAATACCGATGATATCACGCTCCCGGCCGCGATCTCTTCCTCAAACGGCTACAGCCTGCGCCTTTCAGCGGAAGACACAGCGTGTCTTGCTTATGCGGAGCTCGTGCTCATGATGGACCTTTCCACGCAGGGTGAAACAGCGCTCCTCGACCTCGGAGCCGTTCGCGACACCTGGGTGGATTGGTCCGGGAATACGGTCTACGCACTTTTCGACGGTACCTGGCCCACTATAAACGGTATCCCGGTAATGCTGACAGACCAAAGCCGGGCAGGGAGCTTTCGCAGAAGCCTCATCCCCTGCCGTGTAAACGGTGAGGATACTTATCTGGTCGTATTGTTTTCCGGCGGCGCCAAGGAAGGCACGATCGCCGGCACTTCCGGCGGCTGGACCGGATCCGGCAGCGTTTCAAGGAGTTTGACGCCCTTGAACACAGGCGATGTCATTGAACCAAGGTATATTCTATGGTATAGTAAAGATGCCGAAGGAGAAAAAGCAAGCAGAGACTACCCGGATGGCAGCGACAGTGGGCCTTTTGCCAGGCGATCCTTCGTTTATGACGGAACACAGAAGGTAACTTATGAGAGCCTGGCCGATACCTGCGGCACAGCAGGTCTCTCGCTCTGCTTCCGGCTGCACGATGTTTTCGGCGAGACAACTCTGACAGATCACATACCTTTGGAAACGGATTAACGGAACGGAGAAAGACATGAAAAAGATCACTTTGATACTCCTTGCGGCAGTGCTGCTTGCCGTCCTCACATCAGCAGAGGAGACACAGATCGGTGAGACCGGCCTGTTTATCGATATCCCGGAGGATCTTACAGCCGACGAAGTGACACAGGAGGATCTCGAAGAAGGTCTGACCGCATATTATTTCAATGATACGTACACCTTGGGCATATACCTGTACGATGCGGACGGCGCCTCCATTGCGGATGCCGCGAACTACTATTCTTCCGGCGACGAGGTCCGGCAGGCCGGCATCACCCGGATCAATGGGCTGGATGCCGCCTATTATACCTACAGCGAAGATTTTGAAGGCGAAAACTACTCTTGTGTTTCCTACATTTTCAAAGCAGGAAGCGACTTTGCGGAACTCTCCTTTGTGGTCCGTACGGCGGATATCGCTTCTTCCAACGAAGCGATCAACAGACTTGTAGGAACGGTCTTCAGGGCATCGGAAGCCGAAACAGAAGCAAATACCTCACAAAGCCGCCGGATACAGATCCCCGGTACGGATCTGTACATCACCATACCTGAAGATTACAGGGAAGCTGAACTGGATGAAAGCGAGCTCGAGGAAGGTTTGGCTCTCTATTGTTATGCGCCGGATGAAGCACTTGACATGGCTGTATATGTGAGCCCTTCGGAAGGTGAAACCCTGGATGACTACCTTGCCGAGCTGGAAGACGACACCGATCTTGAAGAGTGGGGCAAGGTCACGATCAACGGCTTTGACAGCGTATACTACGTACTAGTCAGTGATGATACTGACGTGGATGAAACCAGCGTCATCATCGGCTATATATTGACAGACGGCGGCAATACCGTTCTTATCGTATTTTATCTCGATGAGACAGGCTCCGCTTCCGCTGTATCCGCCGGGATCATGGAGTCCATCGGCGCGGGAAGCTGAGCAGCAGGTACCGATACGGCAATTTCAGCGATTCACATATAAAAACATCCCCCGTCAGGCGGCTTATCCTCCCTTATTCTCGTTCTCCTCAGCAGCAAAAATGCAGATAATCCGAAGGAAATAAGAACAAATTGTGAAATTAGCACTCACCGCTTGACAGTGCTAACAATTTGAGTATAATAATAGTCGAACAAAGGAACTGAGATCCGAAACGGAAAGACCCCGGGTTCTGATGCTCAGGTAACAACGTGAGATCATGAAAATGAACTGAGGAGGAATGAATTATGTTGATGCCGAGTATCTTTGGTGAAAACTTTTTTGATGACTTCTTTGATCCTATGTTCCATGAAATGGACAGGATGGACAAAAAGCTGTACGGAAAAAACGCGGCGCGCGTCATGAAGACGGATGTCCGCGAAAACGAAAAGGACTTCGAAGTGATCATCGACCTGCCTGGTTTCAAAAAGGATCAGGTAAAGCTGGAGCTTGATAACGGTTATCTTACCATCAGCGCCGAAAAGGGCATGGAAAAGGAAAATAAGGATCAGGCACACGGGCGGCTCATCCGCAGTGAACGCTACACCGGCGCCATGCAGAGGAGCTTCTACGTAGGAGATAACCTGACGGAAGAGGATATCAAGGCGAAGTTTGAGGACGGCGTACTGACCGTTACCGTGCCGAAGGAAGAGCCTCGCAAGCTGCCCGAAAAGAAGACCATCATGATCGAGGGATGACCTCATGAAAGCACCCTGCCGCTTGAGGCCGGGGCTTATAAGACAGTTTTATAGTTTTCTGGAAATGGCATGATCTTCGGGTCATGCCATTTCCTGTTCCATCAGTTCGCTCAGCGGAATGAACCCAATCAGATCATGGCAGATATGGATGCTCTGACAGCGTTTTCCGCTGCTTTTATCCGGTGCCCCGATACAGATCGCCATCAGCTCATGGGCCGCGTAAGGCGTCAATTCGGTTAGTTCTGCGAACCTCTTGATCTTTTGAATCGTTATTGTACCAGCACGTATTTCTGCTGTCAATCCATCCAAAACACGTTGACGGTTTTGTCGTCAACGTAACTGCTCGCCAAGGTTTCAGTACCCGGCAAGCAGGGCAAACCGTAAGGGTTTTGCAAATTGGCGAA
>DBXA01000102.1:0-3349 GCA_002309235.1 Christensenella sp. UBA1224
AACTTCTCTTCCATTTCCTTGACCAGATCAGCCAGTTCAAGGATAGTCATGCCTTCGATGGCAGAAATGATTTCAGCATTGGTCATGGTTTTATCCTCCATTAATCATATATGTTGGTGAGTTTCCGACAGCATATGCTGCCGGACAGTATCAGGACAGCGATCATTCCTCGCCGGCCTGCTTCTTGCGGATAGCTTCCAAGCAGTATACAAACTTGGAAACGGAGCTCATCATGCTGCCCATGATACGGGCGATGAGAACTTCCCTGCTGGGCATGGAAGCCAGCGCCTCCACAGCCTTGACATCGATCACACTGCCATTCATGATGCCGCACTTGATCTCAGTCTTCTTGATCTCTTTCACGTAATTGCTCAGGATCTTCGCGGGAGCGACCGCATCGGTCATGCCGAAAGCAACTGCAGTGGGCCCCTTGAGATGGTCATCCAGACCTTCGATACCGAGCTCTTTTGCCGCCAGCTCCACCATGGTATTCTTAAGTACCACGTATTCAACACCGGCCTTACGGCATTCGCTGCGCAGCTTGGTCACCTGCTCGACGGTAAGCCCGCGGTAGTCATAAAACACGACAGACTGCGCCTTTTCGAGCTTTTCCTTGATCCCGGATACGACCTGCTTTTTGATCTCCAGAGTATTGGACATTATCTAACACCTCTCTCCCCGTCCATTTTCCGCTAAGAAAAACCCTGCGCACAAGTGAGCGCAGGGAGACGGAAACGGGGATCTGTCCTCGTTATGATCACCTTACGCCTCGGCAGGCGGCTTTCGCCTTATGCTTTCGCACCTGCTGTCTGCGGCACAGCCGTTTTTCACAGCGAGAAGTATTATACTGCATACAATATAAACACGTCAACAGTACGCAACGTTATTTTTTGATAATGTATTCCGCTGCCACCGCCCCGCCGGGGCCTGTCATTTGGATGCACAGGCCGTTATCATCGATCTTTAAGGCACAGCCCGTAAATGTACCGTCCTTTTTCAGCGAAGAACCGATCACCGTAGGGAATCTTTGTCCGTAGATATCCGATGGATCACCGGGTTTTATCACATCATAATAATGCATGTGGCCGGATATGAGAGCCTGTACGCCCATCTCACCGAGTATTTCCGTCCAGCGGGCATACTTGTCCTTCTCAATATCGAACGGAGAAGGAAAAGAGATGGTGAATGGTATATGGCATATCGCGATACGATACCTGTAATCCTTCCATTCGCCTTTTTCGAGCACCTCCTCAAGCCACTGTGTCTCACGCTCACGGTAAGGCTGGAAAGCGGTTGTTCCGCCGTATTCTTCATGATCATCCAGCTTGTCCTCGCCGCAGTCAAGCGCGATGCCCCAAGCATCTCCGGAAGTAAAGGTAAAATACGGTACTCCGTCGCGGACAGGGATCAATTCCGGGAGCAGATAGGCCATCGGCCCACGGGTGTCATGGTTCCCGCGCGCGAAAAGGATCGGCCTCTCTCCGCCGGTAACCTGTTCGTTTATCCTGTATAGCAGGTAAAGATCCTCCGGTGCGCTGTTATGGCTGGCAATATCACCATCAAATATGAGCGTATGATCCTTGAAGGGTTTCACGCAGGCAACGGGATCCTCAAGCCTGCCGTGCGTATCCGCAAGATGATAAAGCTTCAGACCGTTTCCCGTATCGATGGGATGGAACGAAAAAGATACGGCTTCATCCTGACCATGCTGCGGGAAATAAGGAGCACGATCCTCCATTGCCATAAAATGAACGGTATAGCTGCCCGCAGTATCCATTGCCGATTGCGGTACGATCACGCGGTGATGCACGCTGTTCCAGCGCATGAGGCCGGCTGCAGCATCAAAAAACTTCTCTTCTCCTGCCGTCACATAAGCCATACCCGGCTTGTCGGTGATAAAGCACACATGGTAATCACTGCCGCATGGAAACACGCACGGCGTAAACAATAGGCTGTTCATATCTTCCTCCCGTTATCTCAGGGCGCCCCGGACAAAGAAATATCGGGCGCCTTGTGTATCTTCATCCTTATTATACCACCAAATGCCGTAAAAGTTGCCAGGGTCAATAAAAGACCGCAGGAAAAACCTGCGGCCTTAACGATCGGATCAATACGCGATCCGCTGTATCACCTTGCTGTTGATCAGGGCATCCATTTCCGTACTGATCTCCCGGATACGTCTGAAAGCCTCGTCATTCATGCCGGACGGCCTGTTTGCCAGTATCGCGTCAACGCTTACGACTCTGTAATCATAGGAGCCGCTCTTGCCGACGCGCCACACCGCGATAGGGATGTACTTCGGTGAGACCACTTCTATCTTGCCCGTCTCGGGATTTTCCTGGAGTGTAAACTCAAAGATGTACCCCGAATCCGTTTTCGCCTTCATCTCGTTCCGGTGCTCGCTCAGGAAGTTGCCCAGGGAATACACGAGCAGGCACTTGCCCGAATCCCCGACTTTCTTCCATCCGGCCGCCTGCGGTGTATGAGGGTGACCGCCTATAATGACATCCGCACCTGCATTTGCGATTGTCGTGGCCATATTGACCTGATTATTGTCCGGCGCGAGAAGGTATTCCGCTCCCCAGTGCATATAGACGACAACGATCTCAGCACCCGCGCTGCGCAGTTTTTTGATATCGCCTGCGTAATCGGCATTTTTCGTCCTGCGAAGGCCGTATATGAGCGCATTGGGATCGACACCCGCGGTATCCATGGAGTTCAGGGTCTGCGTATAATCCAGCATGCCCACCTTTATTCCATTGATATCGAAGATCTCCGGCGTATCATAAGCCTCCTGGGAACCATAAGCCCCAAAGTGCTTCATTCCTACATGGTCGCAATTGATGATCGTCTGCTTCAGGCCGTCAAACCAGCCGTCAAGGCAGTGGTTATTGGCAAGTGACAGGCAATCCACCCCGGCATCAAGCAGCGCATACAGCAGGGTAGGCGGCGTATTGAACTGCGGATAACCGGAATAGCCGTATTTATAAAACTTCTTGCCGCCCATTGAGCCATCTACATTGAGAACAGTAAAATCCGCATTGGAGAGCTGCTCCTTGATCATAGAGAAGAACTTGGTAAACACATATTTATCGGTAGACGAATCATACGCCGTACCGAGTATTTCCTTGTCCGCTACGATATCTCCCGCAAAACGGATCGTTGCTCTGCGGGCTTCGCCGGTCCTGACCGCGTTTTCATTTGTGTTCTCTCCCGAAGCCGATTGACCTTCCGTCGGGAAGTAACCGGAATCATCGGCGACATATGCGGTCGCGGCTAAAGTCGGTTCCGCCTCTATCGTATTTTCGACAGCCTGCTGGACCGGGGCTTCCGTCGGTTCTTCGGAAGG
>DBXA01000102.1:3427-5974 GCA_002309235.1 Christensenella sp. UBA1224
GGAATCTTTGTGATCAGTGTAGGAATATAGTATTCCGGCTCCGCAGGCTTTCTGATCGCATCTGAAATCTTAACGATACCGAATATCAGAGCTGCCGTTACGACAAGGATGCCGATAAGCTTCAGCCCGTCGTAATTTCTCCTTCTGCGCCTCCGGGGACGCGAACGCCTGACAGTATTCCTGCCGGTATTTCCATATGTGCGGCCCGATCCGCTGCGGCTGCCTGTCTTGTTTCCGTTATATGAATAGGGATTGGTACTGTAATCTGGCATATTGATCCCTCCACGCGATCAAGTATCGAGATGAGTATAACATATTTTCCGGATATGTTCCATAGTTTTCACTTTTTCCGTCTGAAAGGTCTTTCTTTTTTATCAGATTTGTAATAAAATTGTATCAGATTCGAAACTATTCAAAATACTTTCGAAATATGCGGCTTGATTCCGGTTTATTGTTAATTATTCGTTATTTCAGAATCCGGTCTGTAAATAACAGCCTGCGTATTTTTTGATTTATCGTATTTCCGCCAAAATTCGGCACACATTGGAATTGCAGTAAATAGCCAAATACCGAAACCGTTCTGAAATAGTATCAAAATATGATTGACTAAGTTTTTAAAATGTTGTATTCTTTATGTACATAAATTGAAAGATATGTCTATCGGTATATCCAACGGAACAAATGGTATCCGTGATATGTCTAATTAGTATAAAAAACGCAGCCATATCATCACTGCAGAGAGGAAGCAAGCATGGCTACAAGAACGATCGGAAAATTAAAATACAACGCTTCCAGGCGCGGTATCGCCTGGAAATGGGGAGACGGGGAAATACACCGTATCCCCTTCCAGTCGTCCCGCAATAAAGAGGAAGACGAGAATGAAGAGCAGTATGGGAGCGCCAGTGAATACCGCAGCGATGACGGTTCCAGCTACTATGAGGAATACGGCAGCGGGAATTATGACTCTTACGATGAAGAACCGGAAGAAAACGAAGAATATCCCTCCGGTATCATGGGGTATATACTGACGCATGACTGGGTCATGTGGCTTTCTCTCCTTGTGCTTGCGCCTCTGGGGATCTATATCTTATGGAAGAGGAAGGAATTCGATATTCCTGTCAGAGTCGGTATATCCGTCGCCTCCCTCATCCTCTTCATTATACTGATCATACTCCTGTTCAGCGGAAGAGGCAGGAGCGATAATGTTACCAAGACAGGCAATATTAAGCCGCCTGTGACCCAGGTGCCGGCAATTACCGTGCGTGCTACGATACCCGCAGCTGCTACGACTGCGCCTACTCTCTCACCGGAAGAGATCCCAGATGTGACGCTGGCGCCTACAGCCACACCGCGTCCGGATGATTCGCTTGCCAATCCCGGCAGCACCGCGGCCCCGACAGCGAACGATCCGATCGTCTACTTTAATTCCAACGGTCAGTATTACCATTCCTCCAGCGACAACGACCATGTTTCCGGCGCAACGGCTGCCACAAAATCCTATGCGATGTCACTGGGTAAGACAGCATGTCCCATCTGCTACGGCGAGAACGGTGAAGGCGTATCTGCGATACAGGGTACCGTATATTATATGACCACAAACGGTACCTATTTCCACAAAAACGCAACCTGCTCCGGCATGAAGAATGCCTTTGAGACCTCACAGGCTTCCGCGGAACAGGCAGGCAAGATCCCATGCCCCACCTGCGTAGGTTATTATGCCACGACGGGCGGCAAATACTACCATGTTGACAAAAACTGCTCCGGTATGAAAAATGCCGGTCTCTACACCTTGGCAACCTGCAAGAACCGCGGCCAGACCGCATGCCCTGTCTGCCTTGGGAATACATCCGATACCACTCTGTATTACCATACCACAGGCGGCAAGTACTATCATACCGATAAGAACTGCTCCGGTATGAAAAACGCGACACAGGTCACCCTTGCGGTCGCGGTGGCAGCAGGCCAGTCTCCATGCCCCACATGCGTAGGCGCCAACACGGCAACGGCTTACTATGCTACGACCAACGGCAAATTCTATCATACCGATAAGACCTGCTCGGGCATGAAGAATGCCAAGCAGGTCACAAAAGCCGCAGCTGAGGCCAGCGGAAAGACAGCCTGCCCCACCTGTATAGGGATCGCCACAAAGGGCAGCACCCAGGTCTTCTTCACCGCCGGAGGTACGTATTACCATACCAACTCCACCTGCTCCGGTATGAAGAACGCCCAGGCCGGAACGATAGAAGCAGCGAAAAAGGCCGGAAAGAAAGCCTGCCCCACCTGCATAGGTTCGTCCGGCACATACGTCTACTGTACATCGGGAGGTACCTATTACCATATCGACAGCAAATGCTCCGGAATGAAAAACCCAAGCTATGTTTCTATCGAGACGGCTAAAGCTGCCGGCAAGGGCGCCTGCCCTGTATGTATCGGCAAATCGAGCGCAAGCTCTGCGCCTGCCGCATCCACGGCAAGCGGGAGCAAGGTCTATTATACCGCCGGCGGAACATACTACCATATGACGAGCAACTGTTCCGGTATGAAGAA
>DBXA01000102.1:6092-23930 GCA_002309235.1 Christensenella sp. UBA1224
GGCGCAAAGACGACCACAGTAACGATCGCTAAAACGAACGGCAAGGTTGCATGCCCGGTCTGTATAGGTTCTTCCGATACCAAAGTATATCTGACTCAAAACGGGACGTATTATCACGCTAATGCGACCTGCTCCGGCATGGCCGGAGCATCGTTTTTAAGTCTGAGCACTGCGCGCAGTCTCGGGAAGACCGCATGCCCCGTTTGCCTCGGATCCGGTACGGCACTGCATGACAATGCCGCAAAAGCTGCTTCACAGACAAACACTTCATCGGTTTCAACAGGCGGCGACTTTACAGTTTACTGCACAGCGGCAGGTACATATTATCATACCGACCGCACCTGTTCCGGGATGACAGGCGCAAAAGCGGCTACTTTATCTTCTGTCATACGCGGAGGCAAATACCCGTGTCCCACTTGCGTGGACGCCTCTGACAGGAACATGGTATATGCGACTCCGGGCGGCCGTTACTATCATACGAACAAGACCTGTTCCGGTATGACAAATGCATCCACGATCACGATCAAGGTTGCTGTGGCCAATGGTAAGACCCCCTGCCCTACCTGTGCAGGCGGTACTATCACAAGCAAGACGCAAAAGACATCTGCCGGTTCATCAAGTTCAAAGACAGATAAGGTATACTGCACGGAGAACGGGAAGTACTATCATAAGACCAGCAATTGCTCCGGTATGACAAAAGCCTTTGCGACGACCAAGGAACAAGCCGTTTATACATACGGAAAGACCGCCTGCCCTGTATGCATCGGGACCGGCACCAGTTCTGCTTCCACCGGCAACACAGCTTCTGCAAGCACGAATTCCGTTTACGCGACCCTGACAAAGGTCTTCTGCACGAAGAACGGTAAATACTACCATTTCAAGAGCAATTGCTCCGGTATGCAGGGAGCCGCCGCAACGACGATGGCAGCCGCATCCGCAAGCGGCAAGAAAGCATGCCCCGTCTGCATCAATACCACTTCGAGCACGAAGGTGTACGCGTCTGTCGATAACCCGTATTATCATACAAAGAGCGTCTGCAACGGTGTGACTCTGACTATCGCTACCAACTACACAAACGCCGTGGCAGCAGGTAAGACGGGATGCCCGTACTGCACGGGCAAGACCAACGCAAATACGAGCACATCCACAAACAGAGTATACGCGACGCTGGCCGGTGACTATTATCATTACAAATCCAACTGCACGCTGGAAGACTTGAGCGGTGCGAGCTACATTTCGCTTACAAAGGCGCAGAACTACAACAAGGCGCCTTGCCCCGCCTGCGTGACCGCAGCGGCCAGCTGATCTTCATACGCTGCTATGAGCCGTTCCTTACAGGGCGGCTCTTTTCATACAGGATCAGGAATCTTTGGAAAGGATGAACGATATGTCTTTTATCAGCAGGCTTAAAAATCTGTTTTCCTCTGAAGGGAAAATACCGGATGCAGGAGAAGATGAGAAGTCTTTGCAGGAGGATCTCTCCCAGGATGATTTAAGCCCTGAATTTGCGGGCGATCAGGTATCAAAAGAGGATGAGCAGATGCTGGAGCTTCTGGATTCCCTGCCTCTCAAGGCCAAGGAACAGGTTGACAACAGCTTTACCGCGATGCATTTCTATCGTTTTGAAAGAGAGCTTTCCGACGAGGAGATGTTGGCGATCGTTAAAGGCATGAAATGGCTGGGCATGCGGTTTTACGGTTTTATCGCAAATGTCAAAGGAGAAGAGAACGCATGTCCTAACTGGTTAAGCTTTCTTCGCACGATCACAGAGGACCATCCGGAAAGCGTTTCCCTGGCAGGCGCCTTCGGAGGCGTACGTCTCAGCTGTGTCATCGCATCCGAAGGTCTCATCACGTTCAGTCACGATATCAACAGACAGGTCGACCTTTCCCCGTTTGACGGCCTGTTTGATCCGGAAACCGCAGAATAGAAAGAGAGCGCCGTTCTTTATCGCCCGGCGCTCTTTTTCTGTGCCTTCACCGCACAACTTGTAACGGTAAAGGCAGTTTTTGCGAGCTTCTCCGCTTCCTGAGTCCCTATGCTGTCGATAAAGTACAGGAAGGGATCCTCCTCCGGCAGAAGATCCAGCTTTCTGCGCGGCTGATCGTTCTCAAGGAAAACGTTTCCATCCTTTGTCTCTATAAACCCTTTTGTTCCTGTCACCATGATCCTGTCGTCATCGTGCCTGGGGCCCGCTTCCGGTCTGAAAAAATCCGCATTGATGCTTGCGAGAACTCCTCCCGGATAATGAATGAGCATGGTGCCTGCCGTCTCCATCTCACCTGTACCGTTATTGAAGGATGCGTCTGTCATGGCAAGCGCATTGTCAGGCTCCCTCTCAAGCAGGTAATCAAACCAGCTCATGGGATGTATAGCGATCCATCCGAGCATTCCTCCATAGGAGGATATCTTTTCGTAGACTTTTCCCCTCTTCCCCATCTTATACGATTTGCGCCCGTGCAAAAGCCTGATCTCCCCTATCTCACCTCTATCGACAGCATCCTTGACCGTTCGCAGCCACGCCGTATGCCTGCCGTCAAACATGCCTGCAAGGTCTGCATCTGATGCTTCGTATGCAGTATACAGCCTGTCAAGCGTCTTCTCATCACAAGCCAGGGGCTTTTCACTGTATACATGAATGCCGCGTTCCAGCGCAAAGATGCTTATTTCGGCGCTGTCGCAAAACCACGGGTTCACCGCACAGACATCCGGTCTGACTTCTTCCAGAAGCTTTCTCCAATCATCGTATACGTAAGGTGAAAAGCCTGCCGTTTGGCACATGGAGAGCATACCCGAGATATCTTCTCCAGGCGTACCGGCAGCTGCGGCACAGATATCGATATCCTGCCTGCGTTTTGAAGCACCTCTCACGACATACGGGTAATGGCCGCTGGCGCCTATGATCGCTGTCCTCACATGGATCCCTCCCTTTATGTACATTATGATACCTCACCCATCCGCCTCTTGCAACATCATACTGACGTAAGGCATTCATCTTTCCGTATCAGGCTTCTTGCAGATGCGCATAAAATCTGTTATCCTATAGACGGCATAAAGGCCGGATTATAAATAGCGGAGGTGTCCACATGATACGTATCACCATGTATAATGAGTTTTATCACGAGCAGCACAAACCAAATGTAAAAGCGATATATCCCAACGGCATGCATGCAGCGATCAAAGAATACCTCGACAGTGAGGGTTCTTTTGAGCCCATGCGCGTATGCACCCTTGACATGCCGGAATGCGGGCTCACCGAAGAAGTACTCGATAATACCGATGTACTCCTCTGGTGGGGACATGTGAAACACGACGAAGTACCGGATGAGGTCGCGGAAAGGGTTGTGCGCCATGTCAAGGACGGCATGGGCTTTATCGGTCTGCACTCCGCACATGCATCAAAGCCGTTCCGTACTCTCATGGGCACGGACAGTCACCTCCTGCGCTGGCGTGAGACAGGCGACCTTGCGCGGATATGGACTGTGGATTACGCGCATCCCATTACCAACGGTCTGCCGGATTACTTCGAACTGGAGCATGAGGAAACGTATGGAGAGCATTTCGATATCCCGCAGCCGGATGATCTGGTGTTCGTCACATGGTTCTCCGGCGGTGAGATCTTCCGCAGCGGGTGCACCTTCCATCGCGGGCAAGGCCGCATATTCTATTTCCAGCCCGGTCACGAGACCTTCCCCACATATTACAATGAGAATGTCAGGAAGGTGATCGCAAACGGGATCAAATGGGCATATAATCCCGGACGCAAAAGTATCGGCACAGGCCACTTCAGGATCAAGCCGAATATCGAATCGGAATGGGCCGGGGAACTGCAGGAGAACTTCACGAAATAACAGACGGATAAAACGAGGCGGCGCATCAGCTGCCTCGTTTTCCAACACCCATTTTCAAAAAAAGCAGCGCAGTATGGGAAGGATCCGAGCTTATTCCCCGTTTTCCATAAGCCGATCTCCCCTCGGTCTCAGATAGATCCGTTCTCCGGCTTTTTTAACCGAAAGGCGTTTACATGCACAGCGGTACGGACTATAATCAGTGATGAAAGCTAATGAAGAGAGGTACCCGAATATGGAAGAACTTATAGCTCGCATCCGCAAAGACGGCAAAGCCTTGAATTCAGACGTCCTGATGGTGGATTCCTTCCTGAATCACCTTGTCGATCCTATGCTCATGAAAAAGATCGGCGACGAATTCGCTTCCCATTTTGCAAAGTGCGGTATCACCCGCGTAGCTACGATAGAATCCAGCGGCATCGCTCCCGCGGTGATGGCCGCACTCGCTCTCAATGTACCGCTCCTGATCATGAAAAAAGCAAGCTCTTCCATTCTTTCGGACGATGTATGCCTTACTACCCAAGTCCATTCCTTTACCAAGAATACCGACTATATGCTCATGTGCAAACGCCAATTCCTGACCCCCGGTGAAAACGTACTTTTCATTGATGATTTCCTTGCAAACGGAGAAGCCGGTTTCGGTGCGGCAAGGCTTATCGAAGAAGCAGGCTGCCATGTGGCCGGGATCGGGATCGTTATAGAGAAGAGCTTCCAGGATGGCGCAAAGAAGCTCGAGAAAGCAGGCTATGAAGTCTATTCCCTGGCAAAGATCGCAAAACTGGACAACGGAGTGATCGAATTTGCATAATATCAGCGATATCAGGCTTTTTATGCTGGATATGGACGGAACGTTCTATCTCGGCAACGATATCATACCCGGCTCATTGGAGTTTATACAGGCTGTAAAGGACAGCGGCAGAGATTATTTGTTCCTGACGAACAATTCTTCCCACAACGCGCTGCATTACGTTAAAAAGCTGCACAATATGGGCCTTGATGTGGATCGGAGCAAGATCCTGACGTCCGGTGAGGCAACGGCATCTTATGTGAAACACGCTTATCCGGGCCTCAAGCCATATGTCCTGGGCAATGATTTCCTCATTGAGGAGCTTCGTGAAGCAGGGATCGAGCCCGTAAAAGACAATGCCGATTATGTGATCGCAGGCTTCGATACCACACTGGATTACGCCAAGATGACCAGGGTCTGCGACTATATCCGGGCCGGATTGCCTTATATCGCTACCCATCCGGATTTCAACTGCCCGACCGAGACGGGATTCATACCGGATATCGGTGCGATCATGGCATTCATAGAAGCATCTACGGGGCGCAAGGCGGATCTCATCATAGGCAAGCCCTACAGAGGCATCGTGGACGCAGCGCTGGAACGCACAGGCCTGAGGGTGCAGGATCTGGCGATGGTCGGCGACCGCCTTTACACGGATATCGAGACCGGGAACAGGCACGGTATGACCTCCATACTCGTCATGAGCGGCGAGACTACGCCGGAGATGCTGGCCGAAAGCGATATAAAACCTCATCTCCGCTATGACAAGCTGGCTGATATGATCCCGCTTTTGAAGAGCTGAGCTGGAGGCTTGCAAATGAATGTTCCGAAAAGAAAGCCCGATCTGAAAGACATATCGGAGTGTATCCTCTTCCTTGGTGTTTTTTCGGTATACGCTCTCTTGTCCCTGCAGAACGCGGGACCTTCGCTCATGTTCATAACTAAACCCGTCGCTTTAGTTACAGTACTGTTTGCGATATTTGTGCTGTTCCGTTTCCGTCTCTTTCCCGCGAAGGTATACCCCGAGCTGTGGCTCCTCGGCCTTTATACGGTACTGGCATGCGTACCCGGTTTCTTTTGCGCAGTCGATCCTGCCATGCATAAAGATATCGCCGTACGATTGGCTGAAGGTTTCCTTCTCGTAACGGCGGTCTATGCGCTCACCGGGCTCACCGGTTCGCCCAAAGCCGTATTCTGGGCCCTGTTCCTCACAGGTTTCGTCTTTACAGTCATTAGCCTGTGCGGCGGGCTTGATTACTGGCGCAGATACCGGCAGACAATAGGCAACCTGAACCCAAATCATTTTGCCCGCGTTGCGCTGTTTGCCGTATTTGCCGGTATAGGCCTCATGAACGAGTATAAAGGCTGGCGAAGATTGGCTTTTATCCCTGTCACTCTGTTCTGCGTGTATATGGTCATCACCTCCGGCTCAAGAGTCGCTTTAGCGGCGCTTCTCATCGGCTGTACGCTTTATATCATATTATCCCGGCAAAGAGCAGATCTGAAAAAATTCTATCGCTTTTTCCTGCCGGGTTGTGGTATACTGTTATTGGCTGCGGTAGGGTTCTTTCTGATCAGACAGCCTTATCAGCTGTACTCGATCTGGAAAAGGTTCCTCCTGCTCTTCAACGGAGATACGGCTTCTACACGATTTTCCGGCATTGCGCTGGCATTCAGGCATTTTCTCAGCCGCCCGATATTCGGTATCGGCGCCTATCAGTTTGGTGCGATCAGTGAAGGCACACTCGCCAAAGCGCTGACTCACTGCCATTTTGATACCGTTGAGCTGCTCATGTCTTTCGGGCTGTGTGGGTTCGCCGCCTATGCGGGGGCCGGCTTCTACGGCGGACGAGGCCTTAAGCGTATCATATGTCTGAATGGCTGCGAAAGCCCTAAGCTCGGGTCACTTCCAATCGCTTTAGCCGCTCTGTTTGCCGCCTATATCGTGCTCGGCATTGGTGATGCCACTATATACGAAGTGAATTGCCAGATGGTCTGGGGCTTTCTTACATGCTCCGGCATGCTGAACCGCATGAATGGTCCTGCCGTCTGACTGCTTGATCCTTGGAGGCGATCGATATGAAAAAGAAGATCTGTACTGTTTTCGCCGCTGTGCTCGTATTTATCCTCTGCCTTTATCCGCTCACATCGCTGGCGGATTACGTCAAGACGCAGTATTCCGACGGATCTCTCTGGGTGCGGGAAGGCCCGGGTACCGGTTACGCCGCCGTGACCTATGTAAAGAACGGGCAATCCATAACCGTGCTTTCCAAGGGCTCCACGTGGTCAAAGATACGGGTCAATTCCAATTATAAAGTCGGCTATATCAAGACCAAGTATATCAAGGCTTCTTCGGATTCCTCCACCCCGTCCGGTTCCTCAAAGGTCGCAGACGGCACATATAAGCTCGCCCGCGTTTCTACGAAGTACGCCTCCTCGCGTGTTAACCTGCGCAAAGGGCCGGGGACGAACTTCGGTTCAGCCGGCTCCTATAAGCGCGGCACCAAAGTGAAGATCAACGGTCAGAGCGGGAATTGGTACCTTGTCGAGATCATATCATCCGGTAAAGTCGGGTACATCCACAAGAATTACCTGGCTGGAGGCGTCAGCGGAAAAACGACAGGCAATGTTTATTTCCGAAAAGGTCCGGGAACATGGTATGACTATCACAAGCTCGTTTCAAGCGGCACCGCCGTTACACTTCAAAGCGTTGACAACGGATGGGCCAAAGTCCAGATCGGAAGCAAAACGGGATATATATCCATCAAATATCTCTCCTATTGAGGCGGATCAGACAGTAAGGCCATCTTTCTTACCTGTTTCTTAAGGCCAGTATGCCCTGTTTATCCGCCTGGCGTATCCGAAAAAGAACCGGACTGTTGTCGAGATCAACATTCCGGTTCTTTTCATGAGACACATATGTCATTCATTCAGCAATTCACGCTCAAGCACATCTGCACAGCGCTGTACCGCAGGTCCCAAGCTTTTCAGCCATACTGTCAGATCGCTGTCCCCTTTGAATTTCAACGGGTCCCGCCGGATCTCCAAGGTCTTCATCAGAGGCTCTTCATCCGCAAAAATATGTTCGTTCAGTGCCCACATCCCTGCCTGTGTCTTTGCGATGATATCATTGGACCGTAAAGTGTATATACACCGGGCGATATCCAGCAGCCACCCGCAGGAATAGAGACTCCCATCGGTCGTCACAGCATGTGAACGTATGGTATCATAATGTCTGCGAACTGCTTCGACCAGGCTTTCTTTGCCGGGTGCGGGCAAGGCCCACGTATAAACGCCTGATACGGGTCTTCCGTACTTCTTCAATTCAAACAGCGCAAACGCATCCAGTGCATATGAGTCTGTCACCCGCTGGCCGCTTGTTCCCCAATAGACCGATCGGCTGAAAGATCGATCGCGATATTCCGTGAAATCTGCTATAACACCCTCAAACAAACGGTAATACGGATTATCAGGTTCCTTTTCCTGCATATTTTGCCGGAGGAAAAGCATTTCCTCTGCCTGACCCTGCGAGATCTTGCCGGCGGTAAGCGCGACAAAATCAATATCGCTCCATCCCATGCGGAAATCATTCATGGCAACGCTTCCATAAAGCCATATGCCATGTATTTTCCCGTCCATGATCCTGACGATCTCATCCGTTATCCTGGCGATCGCTCGATACATATCCAAAGGTCATTTCCGCTCGGTTATCTTCGCATTTCGGCACTTGGCGGATATGATCATACCTGCGGCCGCAAGAGCCGCAGCGATACAGATAAGAATGACACCTGGCAGAACGCCGGAAACGGAGAACGCTTCCGGATCATAGGGTTTTCCTTCGATTTGAGTGAGGGATCGAGGTTCACCGTGCATGTCCCCAATGACTTTGCCCAGCAAAGCGTAGTTGCTGCCGCTCACCATGGCATCGATCTTATCGCTCATGCACTGTGCGGATGCAACCCATAAGAGCTTTCCTCCGTTTGCTCCTTCCGCTACCGCTCCGAGAACGAAAGGCCCCATCGCGTCCCCTTCCGCATAGGTGATAACGCCATCTGTGCGTGCACCCGGCTTCAGGAAAGATTTATCGCTTGAAATGATGACCGGCCTCGTTTCAAAACCTTCGGCCTCTATGGATTCGATCCCGTGCGCCAAACCCATCAGCACCGGGACCGCCGCACCGTTTTCCAACCCATAGCTGTTCTCCGCATAATCCGCCAGAAGATAATACGGATATGATCTGTCATACATATGTCCGGTATCGCCTTCCACGACAACACCGGGCATTTCTTTCAGCCCTGCGAATGCAGCGACCCGGGCAAGGTTTTCATACATACCGGTCTTACTGTCCGTCACAAGGACGATATTTCCGCCTCCGGCGAGATATGATATGAGCAGATCCCTCTCCTTGTCGGTGATGTCCATAGCAGGCACATTGATGTAGACCAGCCTGCAATCCTCGGGCAGGGCGCTGACCTCCGCGAGATACAACGTCTGATAGTGATACTGACTCCCGAGGATCAGCTTATTGAGGCCGCTTTCCGCCGCAGTCTCACCATGCCCGTCAAGGTAATATGCCATCGGGCAATCTCCAGTGATCTCCTCGACAGCAGACAGAAGCTGCTGCTCTGCTGTGATCAGTATGCCATCCTGTACTCTAGCGCCGCTTTCATCCGTTGTATAACGATAGGAAAGCGTATCTGCCGATGGAATGATGACCGAGTATCTTCCGTCCGAAACGATCATATCCGAAACGGCAGGCGTACCTCCCGTCAGATAAGAAGCAGCTTCCTCCGAAATATAGTCAAATTTCACCCGTTTGCCGACGGAAGCGAACTTTTCGGCGATCTCCCTGATCCGGACGGAAGCCGTTGTCTCGCTGCCTACTACATATACGCTGATATCACTTGTAAGGCCGGATAAAACCGCACGTGTCTGCGCCGAAGGCGTGTACAGCCTGCCGTCAGAGACATCAAGCCTGAGAAAAGACAAGCCTCCGACGAAAATGTTCAGCAATACTGCCAGCACGCAGACAGCAGCGCCTATCGCCACATATTTTCCCGCTATCCTGAAATACGACTTTTTTCCTGACATCACAGTGGCCTCCTTCCGCCTATCCTGCGCCAGAGGGTACAGCTGATCAGGCAAAGCGCGCAGACTGTCACGCACAGCACGATACTTCCAAGATCCAGTATGCCGGCTGAGGCGCTGTCGAACATATCCAATAAATGAAAGGAGCCTGTGACCGACCTGAGAGCATCCAGCGCAAAGATGGGTTTTCCCCTGAACATAAGGACCGTCAAAGCTTCTGCGATCAGTGTAAAGAGGAGGGTATCAACCGCAGCGTGAAACATATGCCAGCCGATGAGGCAAGCTGTCACTGCGGTCAGTATGATCATGATGATGACCGAGGAAGAAGCAACGAACGTCCAGGAGCATATCGCCTGTGCATAATAACCGACAAAAAACGCTGCGAGGACGACAAGAGCATTGACAAGGGCATACCGCGTAAAGCAGGATATCCACAGCGCAAAAGCGATCATCGTCAGGCCGTACAGGATATACATAAGCATACACACAAGAGACAGACCCAGGTTTATCGCAAGAAAGAAAGAGGCGATAAATGTATAGACGCAAGCGACAGCTGCGCCTGAAAGAAACGGCACACACATACCCAGGTACCTGCCCAATACGATACCTGTCCCGGATACGGGCAGCATACGCCATGCTCTTTCCGCACCCATTCTTTTCTCCTGTGAAAAACCGCCAGCGGCGTAAAGAACGCCTGTAAACACAACAGCAGGCCATAGGTATATGATGCAATCCGAAAACTGAACGGAAAGCTTATTGACATGTACCATAAGCACCACCAGGCCGAGCATGAACGGTGTCGAAGCGAGCACAAGCCAGCCGGTCAGCCCTCCGAACAGAGCGGAAACCTCTCTCTTGAATACAGCCTTCATTCAGGCTTCAACTCCTTCCTCCCCGGCTTCCTCACGCAGCACCAGGCTGCTCTTCATCTTTGCTATGATCTCTGATATCGTTTCAGGCTCCGAACGCACTTCTACGATCTCTACGCCTGCATTGACAACTGCGCTTACGGCCTTGGCCCTGTCCGTTCGGGTATTGCCTGTCTTTATGCTGATCGAAGCTGTATCATCCCCGTCTGAGGCGTTCCGGGTTTCGTAGCCTGCGGCACGTGCAGCTCCCTCAAGTTTCTTCACATCGCCGATCGCTCTTATCAGCGTCCATTTCCCTCTTGCCTCAAGATCCGCAAGCCTTGCCATATCCGTGTTTCCGACAATGGTGCCCTCATCCAGCAGATATACTTTATCGCCGAAAGAACATGCTTCCGTTACATTGTCCGTCGCAAGGAGGACCGCTTTGCCGCGTACGGCATCCCTGAGCAGGGAACGGAATTCATGCACCTGTTTTGCATCTCCCGTTCTTCCGGGACAATCCAGTACGATCGTCGAAGTATCCCCCATTATCGCCTGCGCAAGGGCGAGCCTCTGAAGATAATGGTCCGGCAGCTTTCTCGCCTGCACGTTCGCGGCTTCTTTTAAGCCAGTCTGCTTCAATACGCTTTCAACCTTTTCATTCAGAACACGCGTGGACATCTCCATCGTCTGCCCTACGAAGCGCAGAAGCGAAGCAGAGGTCATATCGCGAAATACCGAAGGATCCTGCGGCATATAGCTGATATTCTTTTTGTGCTGCGCTGCACCGGTACCCAATACCTGCCCGTCAACAAGGACCGAGCCTGCATCCGCGCTTGTGATACCGCATGCTATATCGCATATGAGAGTCTTCCCTGATCCTTCCGCTCCCAGCAAAACTGTGATACTGCCGTCCTCTGCGGTGATATTGATGTCGGTCACGGGCTTCTTAAGATCCGTTGTTTTTGAAACTCCTCTGAGTTCGAGCATTCCCTGTTCCTCCTAACCATAGGTATTATGATCGCTATGCGTATTATTGTAAGATCAACTTTTTGCTTTTTTATGAACAAACCGTAACGAAAAACGTGATACTCAGGTTTTATAGCCGTATATCCGTTTGTATTCCTCTGTCTCTTTCCCTTCGATATCATGCAGATAGAGCGGCTTTTGCCAGATGAGCCCCTCACCGCCGTTTTTTATACCTTCCACAAGTATAAGCTTACAGGTATGTTCAGGTGAGTCCTGTACGCAGCGGATGCGTTTGGGCTCCAGCCTGTGTTCCTTCATAGCGTCAAAAAGATTCACGATACGCGCAGCCGGATATACCACGCACAAACGCCCGCCGTTTTTCAGCAGCCGAAAGGCGGCTCGGCATAATTCCGCGCATGTACAGCCGTCATCGATCCTCGCCGCGTTTCTGGTCTTATCCGGGCTTTTCAATGTGCCGTCACGGTCATAATACGGCGGATTGGAAACCGCCGTGTCGTACTTTTCGCAGCCGACCTCCCCGTGTACCTCCCTAAGATCCGCCTCGTAGAGTTTAACCCTGTTTTCGAGACTGTTGAGGGCGATATTCCGCCTGCAGATATCCGCATGCAAGTGTTCTCGTTCAACGCAATCAATATGGGCAGCCGGGTTCCTCGCCGCAAGGAGCATCGCTATCACGCCGCTGCCTGCTCCGAGATCGACACACCTGGCAAAAAAACGTGAAGCGGCAAAATCCGTAAGCAGAACGCTGTCCGTACCATACCGGAACAGCTTCCGCGGCTGGATCAGCCGCATCCCGCCTCTGCCGAGATCCTCCAGTGTCTCTGTTTCCGGATCGTATAAACGGTTTCCCGGGACGTGATCTCCTGTCATACCCTGCATATCCGATATACCAAACACTTCGATCATTTTATTTGGCTGCGGCCGCAGGGGATCACTTTTTCAACAGCATCGCCAACCACTGCCATGATGAGCGGCAAACCCTTTTCGTTTTTGAATTCTATCTCGACCATATCCGTATTGAGTCTCGAAGGCTGCGACATCGTCTGCGTCACAACAAAATCATACGGATCGGTGACAGGCAGCGCCGCGGCCAGTTTTCGCCCGTTGATACCGGATCTCGTCATAGGCATGCATTTGAAGCCCTTTCCCCCTCTGGCCTGGCGATCGAAGTCCGCAGCCAGGCAGCGCTTCATATAGCCCGCATCCGTCACAAAAAGGATCTCTCCTTCATCATCGCAGGGGATACAGGTCAGCACCTCATCCTTCTCCGCAAGTGTCATGCCCTTAACACCGGCAGTTGTCCGGCCTGTAGAGGGTATCTCATCAAGAGAGAAGCGTATCGCCATCCCGCAGACAGATATGATCAGCATCTGTCCGCAGTTACGCCGGACAAAAACGCACCGGAGCGCATCATCATCCTTCAGCTTGATGGCAGCAAAGCGCTTTGTCCTTAACTCGTATTCCGATGCCGCACTCGCTTTTACAAGCCCCTTTGCCGTAACACATATAAGGATATCATCCGCTGTTACCGTCTCGGCATCCAGTACCGAAACAATGTTTTCTCCCGTCTGGAAGCCCTCAAGCAGGCCGCCCGGTGCGATCCCCCTGTCCTTGGGCCTGCATTCGGGTATCTTATCCGCCTGTATCGCGAAGCAGAAGCCCTTGTCTGTAAACATGAGCAGCCTGTGATCCGTCATCGTGTCGAGCACGGTGACAGGAGGCAATGCCTCCTCCTCTATCGCTTTGTCGGCTGTCTTGGGCTGCATGCGTTTAAACGCGCCGACCTGTGTCATATAGACGGTGGTCTCCTCTGCCGCGATCTCCTCCTTTACAGGAAGTATCTCCTCGGAGCTGTCAGGCATATCGATCAGCTCGGTCCTGCGGGCATCCGAAAAACGCGCTTTCACATCCGCAAGTTCATCACAGATAACGTTCATCAGCTTCTTTTCACTGTTGATGATCGCCTTAAGTTTTTCGATCGTCTTTTGAACAGATGCGTATTCCTGTCGGAGCGAGAGTATCTCAAGCCCGGTCAGCCGCTGCAGGCGCATGTCCAGTATCGCCTGTGCCTGGATCTCGGTAAAACCGAATTCAGCCATGAGGCCCTGACGGGCTTCCTTCGGTGTTTTGCTCGCGCGTATCAGCTTGATGATGGCATCCAGATTATCGACCGCAATGATCAGGCCTTCCAGTATATGCGCTCTCGCCTCAGCCTGATCCAGATCATAGCGCGTCCTTCGCAGGACTACCTTTTTGCGGTGTGCCACGTAATGCCCGAGCATCTGCTTCAAACCGAGCTGAACGGGCTTTCCGCCGGCTATCGCGACCATGTTCACGCCGAAGGTGGTCTGCATATCGGAGTATTTATACAGCGCTGCCAGAAGCTTCTGCACATCCGCATCCTTGCGCACCTCAATGACAGCACGCATGCCCGAACGGTCGGACTCATCCCGGATATCATAGATCCCGGAGAACAATGCTTTCTTCTCTTCCGAAACCCTGAGTATCTTCTCGAGCATGGAAGCCTTATTGACCTGGTAGGGTATCTCCGTGATGACGATCAGACTGCGGCCGCCGGAACCCTGTTCGATATGCGTTTTTGCGCGCACCTGAAGCTTTCCTCTGCCTGTCTCATAGGCCTGGAGGAGCTCCGCCTCATCCCGTATCAGCTGGCCTCCAGTCGGAAAGTCCGGCGCGGGCAGATATTGCATGAGTTCCTTTGTAGTGATCCCGGGATCCTTGATCAGGGCTATGCATGCATCGATCGTTTCGCCCAGATTATGCGTGGGGATGTTCGTCGCAAGGCCGACAGCGATGCCGCTGGCGCCGTTTACCAGCAGGTTCGGGAACGCTCCGGGAAGCATATCGGGTTCCTTTCGCGTATCATCGAAATTAAGCCGGAAAGGCACCGTGTCTTTTTCGATATCCTTCAACAGCTCCAGGGCGAGAGGCGTCAGCCTCGCCTCGGTATAGCGCATTGCCGCAGGGGAATCCCCGTCTATGGAGCCGAAATTCCCGTGGCCGTCAACGAGCAGCCCGCGCATGACAAAATCCTGCGCCATGCGGGCAAGGGCATCATACACGCTGGTATCGCCATGGGGATGATATTTGCCCAGGCAGTCTCCTGTGATCCTTGCGCACTTTTTATGGGGCTTATCCGGCGTGTTGCCCAGTTCCAGCATGGTATAAAGTATACGCCTCTGCACCGGCTTCAAGCCATCCTCGACCCTCGGAAGCGCTCTTTCGAGTATGACAAATTCCGAATAGGGCATCATGGAATCGTGCATGACTGATTCCATCGGCTTCTGCAGTATGACTTCACCCTTAGGCGGTTCTGTGTTCTTTTTACGGGGCATATTGTCCTCCGGTCAGGTCATCCTTCATAGGTATCGTTTTTTGCTTCAAAATTATCTTCCCGATTGAAATCCGCATTGGCGGCGATGTAGTCTCTCCGCGGCTCCACCTTATCGCCCATCAGCACCGTGACCATGCGATCGGCCTCCGCAGCGTCTTCTATGGTCACCTGTACAAGCTTGCGATCCGCAGGGTTCATGGTCGTCTCCCACAGCTGCTCGGGATTCATTTCACCCAGCCCCTTATAACGCTGGACCTGGTAGCCTTTTCCCAGCGTTTTCGCGGCCTGTGAAAGCTCCTTATCGTCATAGCAATAGATATTGGCATCCCCCTTGGAAGCCCTGTACAGCGGCGGAAGGCCTATATATACGTGCCCTTCGGTAACGAGAGACTTCATATACCGGAAGAAGAAGGTGAGCAATATCGCTCTTATATGCGCTCCATCCTGATCGGCATCCGACAATATGATCACTTTATAGTACTTAAGCCTGGACAAGTCAAAATCTTCCCCGATGCCTGTGCCGAGCGCCGTGATCAGAGATCGGAATTCTTCATTGGCCAGAACCTGATCGATCCGCTTCTTTTCCACATTGAGCGGTTTCCCGCGAAGGGGCAGGATAGCCTGCATATGCCGGTCTCGTCCCTGTTTCGCGCTGCCTCCCGCGGAATCTCCCTCCACGATAAAAAGTTCATTTTCTTCCGGATGTCTTCCCGTACAGGCAGAAAGCTTTCCCACCAGCGGAGCGGCTTCCAGTCTGTTCTTTTCCCTTGCGACATCCCTTGCTTTTCTTGCCGCTTCACGCACATTTGCGGCCTTGACAGCCTTTTCGATGATATTCTGGGCTGCGGACTGGTTTTTCAGGTCATCCAGGTAAACAGAGAGCTCCTCACCGGCAATGCTTTCAACGATCGGCCTTACCTCGGTATTCCCGAGCCTGCCCTTCGTCTGTCCTTCAAACTGAGGCTTTTTCACATTGCAGGCGATCACGCAGGTAAGCCCTTCCCGAAAATCCTCCCCCGCCAGATTATTGTCCTTTTCCTTGCGGGCGCCGATCTTTCGAGCGTAATCATTGAACGCCTTTGTCAGCGCCGCCTTGAAGCCCTGCTCATGAGTACCGCCTTCCGCCGTAGGGACATTGTTCACATATGAGACGAGGTTCTCGTTGTAAGAATCCGTATACTGCATGGCACAGCGGAGTATCACACCGTCTTTTTTGCCTTCAAAGGTGATCATATCGCCGACAGTCGCTTTATCTTCATTGAGATAGCGCACAAAATCCGCAAGGCCGCCGTTAAAGCAGAAAACCTCGCTTTCTTTGGATCGTTCATCGGTGAAAGTAAATTTGATCCCGGCATTCAGATATGCCAGTTCACGCACACGCCTGCGCACGGTGCTGCCGGAGAACTCCACAGTTTCAAAGACCTCCGGATCCGGCATGAAATTGACAACGGTGCCTCTTTTGCGCGTGTTTCCTATCTTCTCAAGAGGACCGGTAGGCTTACCCGGATCGATCTTCCCTGTTTTCGGATCCGGCAGGCTCTCATAGCGCTGCCTCCAATGGCAGAAATCCGTATAGACATCTACCTGCAGCCAGCAGGAGAGCGCGTTTACGACGCTCGCACCGACACCGTGAAGGCCGCCGGAATAGGCATAGTTCTTATCGTCAAACTTGCCGCCCGCGTGAAGCTGCGTATAGACGACCTCCACGGCGGAGACCTTGAGCTCCGGATGGATATCCACCGGGATCCCGCGTCCGTTGTCTGCCACTTCACAGCTGCCATCCTTTTTGATGGTTATCGAAATCTCATCCGCGTAGCCGTTTGCCGCTTCATCTATGGCATTATCCACTATCTCCCAGATCAGGTGATGCAAGCCCCTGGGGCCGGTAGAACCGATGTACATGCCCGGCCGCATGCGCACGGCTTCAAGCCCCTTTAAGACTTTTATATCACTTGCCTGATATGTTTTGTCCGAATTGTTCTGCATCTTTCCTCCGTCAAACAGCTGCGCCTTTGTCAAACACAGGCTTCAGCGCGCCGTAAAGCATACTATAAAGGCCGAAAGCATCTGCATAAGCCTGTATGTTTTTCCTGTCCGGGTACGTCTCGGTCTCACGCCTGAGCACCTGAACAGCCTCTGAAAGATCCTTCCATACGCCGGCGCCAACACCTGCCGCCATAACCGCGCCGTACGCGCCGCCCACGTCGGCCGCAGACATCGTATATACCGGCAGATCAAAGATATCCGCCATCATCTGTCTCCAAAGCGGGCTTGCAGCTCCGCCTCCGGAAGCATAAACGCATTCACACTGCGCGAAAGAGCGCATGAGATCGACTACCTGCTTCAGAGAGTAGGTTACCCCTTCCATGACGGCACGGGTGATATCCGCCCGTGTGGTGCCCAGCGTAAGGCCGTAGAAAACGCCGCGAGCGTTGGCATCCGGATATGGGCAGCGCTCCCCTGTCAGATACGGCGCAAACAGTACGCCGTTTGCCCCGGGCACAGAAGAAGCCGCCTGCGCGTTCATGATATCATACACACTCGTGCTTGTTCGTTTCGCTTCCTCCATCGCGTGCTCATCCAGGGCATCACGGTACCATCTGTAGGCGCCGCCTGCCGTCAGCGTGCACCCGAAGGCATGCCAAAGGCCGGGCTCATTGTTGCAGAACATCTGCAGCTTTCCGCCGGGATTATCGAAATACCTGTCCAGTCCCATGGACACGTTTCCCGACGTGCCGATCACAACGCCCAGTATGCCGGGTTTGATAAGGCCTGCTCCCGTCGTCTGTATCACGGCATCGCCCCCGCCGAAATACACGTTTGCACCTTCGGGAAGCCCCGTCTCGGCAGCCGCTTTCTCGGTGACCTTTCCCGCAAGCTCCGTCGATTCATGGGCCTCCGGAAAGATATCGCGCCTCAGGC
>DBXA01000102.1:23948-24436 GCA_002309235.1 Christensenella sp. UBA1224
CCGGTACCGGAAGCATCGGAAACATCCAGGCCGATCTCCCCCGTGATCCTGTATCTGATATAATCCTTCGGGCAGACAAAGACTGTCATTGCCTCGTAGTTCTCCGGTTCCTCATCGCGGAGCCAGAGGAGCTTTCCTCCCGTATAACCGGTCAGCATCGTATTGTTGGTATAGGCAACGAGCCCGTCTACACCACCGACAGAAGCGATGAGATCAGCGCACTGCTTCTCCGTGCGCTGATCGCACCACAGAATAGACGGACGGATCACGCGCATGGACTTGTCAAGCGCAACAAGGCCATGCATCTGGCCGGAAAAGGATATCCCCAGGACTTCGGTGCCGGGAACATCCGCCATGACCGACCTTGTGCCCCTGCATACCGCCTGCCACCAATCCTCAGGATCCTGTTCCGCCCAGCCTGCCTTTGGGGTATAAAGAGGATATTCCTCGGTATGGGATGAGATGACATTGCCGGCAAGATCGCTCGC
>DBXA01000102.1:24592-27886 GCA_002309235.1 Christensenella sp. UBA1224
CCGACAGGATAAAGCCGCAGATCATGCAAAAGGGCTCCGACCGAAGGTATATGACAGACAATATCACATTCGCGGCGGCAGCACAGATGGATGCCAGCGACATGGTCTTCGTCAGTGCAACGATCACGATCTCAAGGGCAAATACGATCAGAGCAATAGGCGGACAGGTAAACAGGAGCACGCCGAAAGAGGAGGAAACTCCCTTCCCCCCTTTAAAACCGAAGAATACCGGCCAGTTATGGCCGATCACGCAGGCGATGCCCGCGATATAAGCACCGTGTCTGCCTAGTATGAGGGAGCCCAGCCAGCACGCTGCCACAGCCTTGATGGTATCACCGGCAAAAGTGACAAGGCTGGGCACCCAGCCGAGCGTCCTGAGCATATTCGTCGCGCCTGCGTTTCCGCTCCCCTCTTTGCGGATATCGATGTTGGACAGAAGCCTTGACGCAATGATGCCGGTGGATATGCACCCGAGCAGATAGCCTATGGCAACAACGGCGATCACCTTTAATACGATCATGTTTTCAGCCTTTCTTTCGGTCAGTCCTCATCCTTTTTCTTTTCGCGCAGTTCAAACCTTATCGGCGTGCCTTCAAAGCCGAATGCTTTGCGAAGCTGGTTTTCAAGGTATCTCTCATAAGAAAAATGCATGAGCTTCTCATCATTAATAAAGAAAGAAAATACCGGCGGCTTCGTACCCGTCTGGGCAGCATAGTATATCTTCAGCCTGCGCCCGCTCATGCTCGGCGCCTGAAAGGCTGCCTGCGCATCCGTGAGCACATCGTTCAGGAGCCCTGTTGTCACACGGCGCGCATACTGCTGATAGGCCTCCCGCACTGCCGGCATCACGCGGTTCACCCTCTGCCCCGTCAACGCGCTGATATACAGGATCGGCGCGTATTCCATGAACTTCAGGTTCTGCCTGACATCTTTGGTGTACTGTTCGAGCGTCCCGGTGTCCTTATCAAGGGCATCCCACTTATTGACCGCGATGATAGCCGCTTTTCCCTGTTCATCGATGTAACCGGCTATCTTCGTATCCTGTTCCGTTACCCCCTGCTGCGCATCGAGCAGGAGTATCGCGACATCGCACCTGTCTATCGCGGCAAGGGAACGCACCACGGAAAAGCGTTCAAGGCTCTGGTATTCGATCGCGCGCTTCCTGCGGATACCGGCAGTATCGATGATGACAAAGTCCTCTCCGTTATCGGTAAAGCGGGTATCTATCGCATCACGCGTAGTCCCCGCGATATCGGATACCATGACGCGGTCCTCACCGAGGATACGGTTGACCAGTGAGGATTTCCCGACATTCGGCTTTCCGACCACAGCGATCTCTACCGGCTTTACGGTATCCTCATCCTCCTCATCGATGTGAGGGAAGCGCTTGACGATCTCATCAAGCAGGTCTCCGAAATTGAGCATATTGATGCTGGAGACCCCGATCGGATCACCCATGCCGAGATTGCAGAACTCATAGACATCATTGAGCATTTTGGGGCTGTCTATCTTATTCACCACCAGGAGCACCGGTTTACCGCTTTTTCTGAGCAGGTCAGCCACGTTCTCATCATCCGCGGTCAGCCCTTCCCTGCCGTCCGTAAAGAACAGTATGACATCGCAGGTTTCCATCGCGATCTCTGCCTGATAGCGCATCTGCCTCAGAAGCGGATCCGTGCTGTTGGGATCGATGCCTCCCGTATCGATCAGAGTAAAAGTATGGTTCTGCCATTCGCAGTCCGCATAGACCCTGTCCCGGGTCACACCGGGGGTGTCTTCTACGATCGCGATCCTTCTGCCCGCTATTTTATTGAAAAAAGTGCTTTTCCCGACGTTCGGCCGCCCAACGACAGCCACCAAAGGTTTTGCCATAATCTTATCTCCCGTTTATTCCGCTCCTGCCTCGGCGAGAGCATCAAACAGAGCTTCGCCGCCGCGCGGTATCACCCGTATCTTTTTTCCGAGCTCGGCTGAGACTTCCCCGACCGTCGAATCATCCAGAAACACATCGTCGCCTTCGCGCAGCATAGTCTCCGTGATCCAGATCTCATCCGCATCGGATTCCGCCAGCTTGTTTTCTTTATCCTTCAATTCCCTGCCCGTCAGCAGCCCGGCAACATTGACCGTTTCCCCGAAATACCGGTTCACAAGCTGTCTGACCTCGACCTTTGTTCCCGGAACGGGGTGCTTTTCCAGCAGATCCGTTATGAAAGGGCCTGCCGCAAGGCCGGTCACGATCAGCACCTTTCTCTTTGGTGCCGGGAGGACCGGTATGACCGGATATTCCGCTTCATAACAGGAAACAAACTCTTCTTCGAGGAGCCTGAGCATGCCTACCCCGTTTTCTATCTGCGAATAATCTCCGTATTCCCCCGCCTTGGGCAGTTCCATACCGGCGATCAGGTAAAACTCATCGGCAGGATAAACAAACGGATCCTTGCAGTAACCTGCACAGATCGAACGCCACTTTTCGCATATACCGATGACCTTCCTCGCTTCCTCCCGGTCAAACGGCCTGAGAGGATAACAGCCTTCCCTGTGACATGTCAGACCTACGGGGACCACGGCCATCGACAGCGCATGCGGGAAAAGAGCGCAGAGATCATGGATCGTCTTTTCCAGAGCTTCACCGTCATTGATGCCGGGGCAGATCACAGCCTGTGTGTGAAATGAGATGCCGTTTTCGGCAAGCTTTGTAAGCTGGTCCATGATGAGGCCGGCTCTCGGATTCGACAGGAGCCTGCTCCTCAGGTCCGGATCGGTGGTATGCACCGAAATATACAGAGGTGACGCCCGCCGCTCTATGATCCTGTCAAGCTCCCTGTCCGTCAGGTTCGTCATGGTGATGAAGCTGCCGGTCATCAGGCTCAGCCGCCAATCATCATCCCGTGAGGAAAGCGTTTTCCTCGCACTGGGCGGATTCTGGTCTTCAAAGCAGAAGATACACCTGTTCGCGCAGCTGCGGATGCCGCTCATGAGCGGTTTTCCGAAATCCAGACCCAAAGGCTCGTATTCGCCTTTTACCAATACATGCTCAGCCATCACCCCGTCACGCTCCGTGACGAGGGAGATCTTTCTTTCCGCTGAGAAAAACTCATAATCTATGATATCTATGATATCATGTCCGTTTATCGAAATCAGCTTATCACCCGGCCGGATGCCAAGCCTGCCGGAGCATGAGCCCGCTTCCACTCCGGTTATGACATGCTTCATGCAGGCGCTCCTTACCAAAACTTATCTTATTATATTATGAGACCAAATCCGGATTTCGTCAACATCCCTCATGTCAAAAAA
>DBXA01000102.1:27926-34137 GCA_002309235.1 Christensenella sp. UBA1224
GTTGAACAATAAAACGGAGGCAGCTATGATACAGCATCCGATCCCGCCCTTTTTTGATGCCTCATCCCGCATACTGATACTCGGTTCCTTTCCTTCACCCGCTTCCAGAGAGATCGGGTTTTATTACGGGCACAAACAGAACCGGTTCTGGAAGGTGCTCTCGGCACTTTACCGCGCAGAGGAGCCCCTTGATGTCGCCGAAAGGAAAGCACTGCTCCTGCGTCATCATGTCGCGCTGTGGGATGTCATAGCAAGCTGCGAGATCACGGGCGCTTCCGATGCCTCCATACGGAATGTTGCAGCAAACGATCTTTCAGCCATACTCGCGGGTGCTCCGATCAAAATGATATTTACAAACGGTGTCAAGGCGCATTCCCTTTACATGAAATACTCCATGCCTCATACGGGGATCAAAGACACGGCCCTTCCATCCACGAGTCCGGCAAATGCGGCATTCCGTCTTGAAGATCTCATAAAGGCATGGCAGCCTTTGCTCGAATATACCGAATAACCTCTCCGGGTACACCTGCGCATGTTCCGTATATTGCATTTTTTGATGCATATGCAGACATGTAAAAAAATTTCCTGCCCATTTTTCGAGGGCAGGCGATCAAATTGTCTGTTATTTCAATCGTATTTCATCCCTTATGACGCGATGCCCTTCTCTTTCAATGTTTGCAAAACCGTTTTACATACTGTATAATATTCACAAATATCGATACCTTCAGAGGGCAAAAGTGTACATACGCAATTCATCCAAAGCACTTATCATATCAGGCGGAAAGCTCCTGCTCAACAGATGCTGCTCACGCACAGGCGAATATTACGCCCTTCCGGGAGGCGGTCAGCGCCCGAAGGAAACTCTTGAGGAAGCGCTGATCCGTGAGGTCCGGGAAGAGACAGGCTATACGGTAAAGCCTCTCAGACTGGGGGCTCTGTATGAACGGATCTCCCTTTCAAAAGAGGAGATGACCGGGCATAAGCTGTATTTTGTCTTCGTCTGTGAGCTTGAAGGCACTTGTGCCGTACATCCTTCCGAGACCGATCCGTGCCAGACAGGCACCGAGTGGGTCCCCCTTGATGGAATAGAATACGTGAACCTTTATCCCCTGGTGATCCGTGCCGAGATCCGGAGGATCCTTGATGCTGCCGATTGCCTCTTTCTCGGAAGCGAAAGGCGCACGTTCTGAACAGCCGCCGACAGGAAAATACCGGCTCACCCGAATATCCGCCGCAGGAAGGCAGAGGTCTCTTCGTTCACTTTTTCCCTTTCCGGTCCGAGTGTACACACATGCCTGCTCTCTTTGAGCAGGATCAGCTTTTTGTCTTCCGAAGAGACACTGTCATACAGAAGACGCGCTCCTGTCCTGTCGATCGTCGTATCCAGTTCCGACTGCAGTATGAGGACGGGAGAAACGATCTTTTTCATGCCGAGCCTTGCCCGGACAGTCAGCCGCCACAGATCGTATCCCTTGGAGACGGGTGTGCCTTCATAAGCACAGTTGTATTCCCCGAGTTCATCATACGGATCGTCCTGCGGTGCGGGCTTTCCCGGTGCGACCTTTATAAACAGGCCCGCTGCTTTTGCGATGCAGGCGTATTTCTGTTTCATACGGATGCACGGGGAATAGAAAACGCACCCCGCAGGCCTGTATTCCTCCGCAAGGATAGCAGCAAGCGCACCGCCCATGGACAATCCGCATACCGCCACCCGCGAGCATTTCCTGCTGAGCCTTGAATACTCTTCCCTGGCGCAGGCGAGCCAATCCGCCCAGCTTTTTCCGAGCATATCCCCGATGGTCGTCCCATGCCCGGGGAGCATGGGACAGGACACGGTGTATCCTTCCCTTCGCAGCATTTCTCCCTGCGGCCGTAGTGTGCCCGGAGTCGCAGTAAAGCCATGAAGGAGCAGAACTCCGTCCGCTCCTCCTTCATAGTAGAAAGCCTTTCCGTTTTCGTGGTCTGCCCTCATATATGCCTCCGGATCACAATCTGAATACCTTTACCATGCCGAGAAGCTTATTATAGGTTTCCCTTTCCATAAGCTGCGTCCCCTCCGTCATGCAGCTGGCAGTACCGGCCGCCATGCCCATGGCAAGTATCTCCTCATAGCTCTTTTCGCCGAGGAAGCCTGTTACGAGGCCGGCTACCATAGCGTCACCTGCTCCGACGGTAGATGCGATATGCACATCCAACTTATCGGCATACAGTATCCCGTCCTCATTGACGAGCATCGCACCTTTGTCTCCCATCGATACGACGACATTCTGCACGCCCTTCTTCACAAAAGAGCATGCGGCTCTTTTCGCATCTTCGAAAGATCCTATCTTATCGCCGATCGCGATCTCAAGCTCGTACATGTTGGGTTTGATCAGAAACGGGTGGGCTTTCAGCCCTTCGGTAAACCTTTCCCCCTCTGCATCAAGCACACAGCGGCATGATAAACCGTCCACCTGCTCTATGATCGTCTTGTAGAAATCAGGCGGACAGCCTGGAGGAAGCGAACCGTTCAGTACCAGATAATCGCTGTCGACGGCATGATCACAGATCAGGGCAAGTACCTTTTCAAGCTTGTCCTCTGTTACCGTTTCACCCGCTTCATTGATCTCGGTAACCTTTCCGGTGGATTCATCGAGCAATTTGATATTCGTGCGCACGCGCCCTTCCAGCCAGAGGAAGTCGCATACGGTGCCGGCCTGAAGCAGTCTGTTCTCTACGGTACGGCCGTTTTCCTTATACAAAAAACCTACGCACTCCGTGGCGACATCAAGTCTTGCTGCCGTGATCGCTACATTTACGGCCTTGCCGCTCGCATCGTTTCTGGTGCTCACAGCCCGGTTCATTCCGCCGTAAGTAAACTGCTTTATCTTGATCGTTCTGTCAATACTTGGATTCAGAGAAACCGCAGTAATCATCTTTCAAACCTCATAGATAAGGCAAAAGCCGCCGCAGGGGCGACTTTTGCGAAAATAGCAGCAGAATTATTCGTCCTCGTCCTCTTCGAGCTTCGCGTTCTCGATGATCTTCTTCGCATCCGCTGCGGGAACTTCTTCATAGCGTACAAACTCCATATCGAAGGAGCCGCGCGCCTGCGTCATGGAACGAAGATCGGTAGCGTATTTGAACATCTCCGCCAGAGGCGCTTCCGCCGTTACCATCTGTTCGCCGTTCACGGGATCCATGCCCATGATGCGGCCGCGGCGCTTGTTCATATCGCCTATGATATCGCCCATGTACTCATCCGGAACGTATACATGCACTGTATAGATCGGCTCAAGGAGGATCGGGCTTGCCTGCGTCAGCTGCTTGAATGCGAGACGGGCCGCGATCTTAAACGCCATTTCAGAGGAGTCTACCGGATGATAGCCGCCGTCATAAAGCGTAGCCGTAAGGCCGACGACCGGATAACCTGCGAGAACGCCCTTGCGGATATTCTCGTTGAGTCCCTTCTCGACTGCCGGGATAAAGTTGCGCGGTACCGTGCCGCCGACGACCTGATCCTCGAAATGGAAGGATGTATCGGTCGGATCGTCATTCGGTCGGAATTTGATCTTTACATCCGCGAACTGTCCGTGGCCGCCCGTCTGTTTCTTGTGGCGTCCTTCGACATCGATGGGCTTGCGGATGGATTCACGGTACGGGATCTTGGGATCCTGCAGCACGCAATCCGCGCCGAATTTACCCAGCAGCTTTTTCGCCACGACTTCGATATGCATTTCACCAAGGCCCGAAAGCACGCTCTCGGTAGTCTCGACATTCTTTACTACCGTGATCGTCGGATCCTCTTCCATCAGGCGGCTGAGGCCGGAGAATATCTTGTCTTCTTCGCCGGACTTCTTCGCATAGACAGCCTTGCTGATGCAGGGAGCCGGGAATTTAAGAGCTTCAAACTGGACGGGATTCGCAGCCTCGCACAGGGTATCGCCCGTCGCGACAGACTGGAGCTTGGCAAGCGCGCAGATATCGCCGGCAACGACCTTGTCCATGGGTATCTGCTTCTTTCCGCGCTGCATATAGAGGGAACCGGGCTTTTCGGCCTTTTCCTTATTTGCATTGTAGAGGGAGATATCGCTGGTCAGCACGCCGGATGTGACCTTGAGAAGGCTCAGCTTTCCAACAAACGGGTCTGCCAGGGTCTTGAACACGCGGGCGGAGAAGGGCTGATCCGCGGCACAGATGCGGGATACTTCCTCACCTGTCTTGGGATTCTTGCCTACGATCTCCTTCCCGGCGGGAGACGGCATAAGATCATTGATATTGTCCAGGAGCTTTGCAATGCCGACTCTGGTGATGCCGGAGCAGCACACTACGGGAACGACAGTTCCCTCATTGATGCCCTTGCGAAGGCCCATCATGATCTCTTCCGCGCTGAGCTCGCCTTCTTCGAAGAATTTTTCCATCAGCTCATCATCGGCGCCGGCAGCGGCTTCCATGATGGCTTCACGGTTCGCATTCACTTCATCCATGAGAGAATCCGGTATCGGGATCTCCTTCAGGTTCTTGCCTTCTCCCGTGAAAGCCTTGTTTTCGAGGATGCAGACGACGCCTTCAAAATTGCCGCCGTTTACGATCGGCACTTCAATAGGAGCAATGTGAGAGCCGTACTTATCGGTGATGGTCTTGAGCGCCTTTTCGAAATTGGCATTCTCACGGTCCATCTGGTTTACGACGATCATGCGGGCGGTCTTGTTCTTGTCGCAGGCAGCCCATGCTTTCTCGGCACCGACCGACAGACCGGAAACGGCGCCGACCGTGATGATGGCGCCTTCGCATACTGCCAGAGGCCCTACCAATTCACCGGCGAAATCGAAATAGCCGGGAATATCGATCGCATTGATCTTATGATCCTTCCATTCGAACGGAGCAATAGCCGCACTGATGGAAATACCCCTCTTGGTTTCTTCGGTATCGAAGTCAGTGGTGGTGGAGCCATCCTCTACCCTGCCCTGCCTTTCAATGGCACCTGCAGTATAGAGCATAGCCTCTACAAGCGTGGTCTTACCTTCTCCGCCATGTCCGGTCACAGCGATATTACGGATGTCATTCGCGTTAAGTTCCTTCATATTCGATATTCCCCCTATGGTTATTAACAAAGCACACGTTGCCAGTGTGAATACTATGTATAAGTTTACCAGAAACAAGCCTGCTTGAAAAGTCTTTTTTCCGAAAATTCACCACTTTATTTCGGCCATCGGGCTTTGTGTGCATGTTTTTCATACACAGCGGCCGTTTCCTTCCCCTTCAGGCACACGGAACAGGTATTCCATCTTCTCCGTGCCGCCTGCCGTTGAGATGAATTCGACTTTTCCTCCTTCTCCCTTTCCGGAAAGGAGTCCCCTTTCTTCCAGCACCCTCCTCGCCTGGCGGGCCGTCCCTTCATTCCCGTCAAATATCGGTACCCCGGGCAAAGCTTTTTCGATGGCCTTTTTCAGAAAAGGGTAATGCGTGCATCCGAGAACACAGGCATCTATCTTGAGCTCCCGGACCGGCAGAAGAAGCCTGTCCAGAAAAGCATCTATGGAAGGGCCTTCCAGTTCAAGCCTTTCGGCATATTCCATAAGACCCGGACATGGCAGGAGGCGGGTATTCCTGCCATACCTTTCCACAAGCTTTTTCAGCTTTTCCTGCCGTATGGTGGCGGGAGTGGCAAGTACCAGGAGACAGCCGTCCCCCACGATCTCCGCTGCCGGCTTTACCGCAGGCTCTATTCCTATAACAGGGATATCCAGCGTACTGCGCAAGAACCCTGCTGCCGCCGAGGTCGCCGTATTGCAGGCCACGACAAGTTCCTTGACACCCCTGTCAATAAGGCATTTTACCGCCCGAAATGTCAGATCCCTTATCTCCTCTTCCTTTTTCGTACCGTAAGGCGCATTTGCGGTATCGCCCAGATAAATGAAATCCTCGCCCGGCATGACATGTACGAGAGACCTAAGAGTGCTCACGCCTCCCAAACCGCTGTCAAAAACGCCGATCGGTCTCGTATCCATAGGCATTACTTCTTTACGATGATGAGTGAGTCGTACAGAGGCCTGACCAGATCCTCCATAGGACGGAAAAGATCGGCCGGATGGTTGATCATGGCAAGCCCTTCCGGCTTTCGCACGATCATGGTGGAAGAGCCTCCGCCATCCGTGTTCATGGCAATGACGGCGCCCGCATCCTTCATAAGGCCCGCAAGCTCTATCAGGGCCGCGCCATTCGACCAGGA
>DBXA01000103.1:0-11576 GCA_002309235.1 Christensenella sp. UBA1224
CAAACCTTTCTTATGAGCATCTGCCTGTACCGCCTCTTTTTTTCCCTTTTTTCCCCGGACTGTCCCTATCAGGCGTCATTCATGCCCTGCAGCCGCATAAATGTTCGTTTATATGTTATGTATTTAAAGCTTTTGCGAAGATTAGTCCCGTTTATTGACACATTTATGCGAACATTATATAATTCAGAAGGTACATTGTTCATTTTTATATACGGAGGTCCGATATGAAGAAGCTTTTTGATCTCAAAGCCGCAGGGACCAATGTGCGCACCGAAATCATAGCCGGTGTCACGACATTTGCCACTATGGCCTACATCCTGGTCATCCAGTCCAGCTGGATGGCAGCCGCCGGCATGAACGGCACCGGCGTCATGCTGGCCACTGCCCTTGTTTCAGCTATCGCAACTATCGCGATGGGTGTTTATGCCAAATCTCCTTTCGCGCTTGCCCCCGGTATGGGCACGAACGCGATCCTCGCCTTCACGCTTGTCCAGCAGAATATCTGCACCTGGCAGCAGGGCCTGGGCCTGGTATTCATTTCCGGTACGGTCTTCGTCATACTCTCTATTTGGAAGGTCCGTGAGAAGGTCGTCGAGCTCATCCCGAAGGTATTGAAGGTAGGCGTCGGCGCCTCAGTCGGAGCCTTCCTGATCCGCCTCTCCCTCGTCAACGGCAACATGATCAGCGTGAGCGGTTCTTCTTACGCTCTGAACCTTGACTTCTCCGATCCCGCCGTGACTCTCGCCTGGATCGGCCTTGCCATCACCCTGATACTCTACTTCCTGCGCATCCGCATCAACGGCAAGACCTATCACGTGCGCGGGAGCCTGCTCATTTCCATTATCATCATCACTGTCATCGGCCTGTGCATGGGCGTTGTCAAGGCGCCGGATTCCATCATCACCAACAATGCCTTCTCAAGTCTGGGCGATGTGGTGTTCAAGCTCGACATCATCGGTGCTCTCAAGCCCAGCCTGTTTGTATTCATCCTCATGTTCTTCATGAGCGACTTCTTCTCCACACTGGGGACCGCCCTGGGCGTCGCCGGCAAGGCCGGGATGCTTGATAAGGACGGCAACCTGCCCACCATCGGCCGCATCTTCCTTGTGGACTCCTGTGCCACCGTCGTTGGTGCCGTATGCGGCCTGACCACCGTTACCACTTATGTGGAATCCGCTTCCGGCGTAGAAGCAGGCGGACGCACCGGCCTCACCGCTATCGTCACCGCTGTTTGCTTCCTCCTGTCCATGCTGTTCGCGCCTCTGTTCCTGATGGTGCCCAACGCAGCGACAGCGCCTGCCCTCATCCTGATCGGCATTTCCATGATGCAGACCCTTAAAGATGTGGACTTCAAGAGCGTTGAGTGGTTCCCGGTCGGTCTGATGCTGATCGTCTCCATTTTCGGCGGCATCGCCAACGGCATCGCCCTCGGACTCGTTTCCTATTGCATCAGCCGCTATGCGCGCTACCTGTTTACCGACAGCCGTGCAAAGTGCCCCAACATACTGACACTCGTCATCACCATTCTGTGCTGCCTGCAGTTCCTCGCCTAATATCTAACTGTCTGCACGGCCGGGTTTACCACCCGGCCTTTGATCTGTCAAAAGGAGAACATGTAAATGAAGATCATTAAGAACAAAGACCGTTCACGTCTCATCAAAGCAGCAAAAGGCCTGCTCCAGTGCGATCTTTCGATTGACAACATACAGCTTGTGAATGTGATCACCGGAGAGATCTACCCCGCGGGCGTAGATATCCTCGACGGAGTGATCGCCCGCATCCGCATGGACGGAAGGCCTTGTACTCCTGCGGCCAAAGAGGCTATAGACGGGGGCGGGAACTACCTTGTGCCGGGTTTTATCGACACGCATATGCACATCGAATCAACCATGATGGTACCTGAGAACTTCGGCAAGGCCGCCGTCGTATGGGGCACCACCACCGCTTTGACCGACCCGCATGAGATCGCCAATGTCATGGGCATCGAAGGCGTGAAGTATATGCTCAGGAGCGCCGAAAAATCTCCTCTGCGCATCTACACGCTGGCTCCCAGCTGCGTGCCGGCTGTGCCCCATGTGGAGGGTGCCGGCGCCGCATTTTTCAAGGATGAAGTCGCACAGCTCCTGAAGGAGGACATGGTCATAGGCGTCGCCGAGGTCATGGATTACATAGGGGTCATCAACGACGACCCGCGTATGCATGATATCGTACAGGCCGGTCTGGATGCGGATGGTTATATTCAAGGCCATGCTCCCTGCGTGAGCGGAGACGATCTTTGCGCTTATCTGTGCGGCGGCCCGGTGAGTGACCACGAGGTGCGCACGGCGGATGAACTGATCGAGAAGCTGCGCATGGGCATGCACACGAACATCAAATCCTCTTCCCTCTCCGATACCGTTCAGGAATTCATCAAAGGCGTACGCAATGTCCCGATCCGTGATAACGTATCCATCTGCACCGATGACGTGCACGCGGCGGACCTGCTTTCCACCGGCCATGTGAACCACGTTGTGAATGAATGCGTCAAGGGAGGCATCTCCTCCATGGACGCCATACGCTTCGGTACCTATAACGCCGCCCGCGAATTCCGGTTTGAGGATGGCGGCTGTATCGCACCCGGATATGTAGCCGATATGCAGATCGTCTCCGACCTGAACTTCGACAAGATGCCGCTGAAGGTATTTGTAGCTGGTAAACTCGCAGCGGAAAACGGCCGGCTGACCGGGCAGGCCGCCGTCAGGGCAGAGATACCTGATATTGATACCGTAAACATCCCGCAGATCACATCCGCCGCTTCGTTTGGCATTTCATCCGATAAGGCAGAAGAAAAACTGCTGGTCTTCAGCGCCGCACGCGCAAGCATGCAGCCCGGCCAGAAGCTGGTGTACAAGACCTTCCCTGTAGAAAACGGCAAAGTAGTGATACCTGACAAGAGCGAAAACCAGTTCATCTCCGTCGTAAACCGTCACGGCAGCGGAGATATGACCACGGTCGTCTGCTCCGATTTCGGCCTGGCACACGGCTGCGTCGCTTCTACCATCAGCCATGATTCACATAACATGACCATCTGTTACACAGACCCGGAGGATGCCTATGTCGCTGCCATGGAGCTCAAGCGTACAGGCGGCGGCATGTGTGTAGTCGAAAACCATAAGGTCATATGCAGCCTTCCCCTTCCGGTCGCAGGCCTCATGTCTCCCCTCCCTGTCGATGAGATCTCCCCTGAGATCAAAAAAATGGATGAGGCCGTCATGTACGCGAGCGATCATAAGAGCGCGATGCTCCTCGCCATAGCTATACTGGCTCTGCCCGTAAGACCCGGCATCATCATTACCGATCGCGGTATCATCCGCGGTGAGACGCTCACATTCATCCCCCAGAAGCTTGAAGACTGACCGGACACAATGTAATAAGAGAGCCGCTCCCGTCCCGGAAGCGGCTCTCCTTTTTTTCAATCGATCTCCGGCGACCGTATCCCATCGCCTTTGCGGACCACCATATAGTCGTCCCATACGTGCAGCGTATGGTTGCGGAACAGTATGCCTATCTCGTCGTCCTCATACCATTCGACGATGACGCTGCGGATCGCGCTGCCCCTGTAGTTCTCGAGAGAAGCGCAGTTGATCTGCATCACAGGGTGGTCGTCCACGCCGCAGATCTTCCTGTGGCAGTCCTTCCCTGCCCATTTCGCGTCCCCGATATGCGCGTGTCCGTAAAAATGCATGCGTATATTCGGCGCCAGCGGGAAGAAGTTCCGGAACAGCGGCGCTTCCCTGTTGCCGCCGGGGTAAGAATAATGGGAAAAGGTGAGCACGGGCTTTCCGAGCGCAGCGATATCCTCCATCACTGCCTTGTAGGCATCCCCCCAATATGGGTAAAAGCCCTTGTCCCCGCGTACTTCCCCGTGGGTCGTGAACCATTTGCCCTCCGGGTCCGCATGGTCGGGAAAATAGACCAGGGCGATATCCCCCAGGTCCACGGTGAAAGACATTTTTGTCATATCAGCAGGAACATGCCACTGAGGGTTATCCTTTACCATTTCTATGAACGGGATCGTCATTGGGATCTTTTCTCTTTCACGGTACGTTTTAAAACAATAATAGTCAAAATCATGATTGCCGGGAATATAATACACCGGAGCCGTGATCTTCGACAGCTCCTCCATCTGCATTTCCGTCATCTGTCGGATAAAACCAAGATCTGCCCCTTCTACGCTGTCTCCAAGGTAATTGACGAGCTCTACTTCTTTGTTCAGCGTAAGAAAATCTGCCATTGCCCTGGTCATGCAGTGCGTAGCTCGTTCCGGGAGCGATTGCTGCAGGTCGCTTATGACCCAGATGCGGTGTTTGACTTTAGGCTCCGCCGCTTTGATCAACGAATCGATAAGCATGATATCTTCCTCCGGTATCCTATATAAGGCAGACGATGCCTCGCGCAGCTTGCCTGCCGCATTCATGAGAAAGGAGGGCCTTGCGGCCCTCCTGAGATCAAATGTGATCAGGTATGCTGATCATAGAAGGTCTGCCAGTAGCCGATGTACTCGTCGATGGAAAGGGTGTCGAGTACCTTCAGGTGCTGCTGCCATGCTTCCTCGGTGATGCCGTTGACGACCGCGTCGGCAAAGAACGGATCCAGGTACTGGTCGATATCGATAAGGAGCAGGTTGCGTTCCGCGGTCTCCTCGATATCACCGTAGCCGGCGGGCATGTTCTCGACCGGGGTGTGTTTGAGGTAGAGCTCATTGGCGGCGACCTTCGCGGTGATGCGGTCAGCGTACTTTTCGGCCTGCGGTCCGCGCCAGCGGCTGTAAGCATACATCGGGCAGGTGGGGCCTACGCCGAGGGTACGGCGGACCTGTGAGGAGGAAGAGCCTTCCGGCACGTTGTCCGTGAATACTTCCCAGCGGCCGTCATCCAGGTAACGCCAGATAACACCCTCCGGACCGTAGTTCCACAGGTTCAGGATATCCAGGTCGGAGTTCACGTAGTCATAGTAGCGCACCATAGCTGCAACATCGCGGCAGGAGGAGGAGATGACAAAACCGTTCAGGCTGCCCTGCGGGAGCCTGGACTTATTCCAGAGACTGCCTTCGAAGGGCTCGATCGGCGCATACTGGCTCACATACGGGCCATACATGATATTGTCGATGTACCACTCGAGGAGGACGCCGGCCGTGCAGACCTCATTCTGGCCCTTGGCCAGGAACTGGGTATTATCCTCCGTGTAGTAATCCTGGTTGAGCAGGCCTTCGCTGTACAGGAGGTGCAGCCACTGAAGGGCCTGGAAGTATCCGTCTTCCGCCGGGGTAAAGATCACCTTGCCGTCTTCCACGCGGATGTGGTTGGAATTGTCAAGGGTCCCGAAGAAGCCCATCATCTGGCGGATATAAGCGGCAGAGCTCGCACCGGAGGCGAGCAGCGGGATCTCGTCCTTCTGGCCATTGCCGTTGGGATCCTCGTCGCGGAAGGCGCGGAGCACATCCACAAACTCGTCTACCGTGGTCGGCATTTCCTTGCCCACCTTTTCAAGCCAGGTGGTGTTGATCCACAGCTCGCCGTTGATCATGTTCTTGACATCGGCATCACCCGTGGGGAGGGAATAGATGTGACCGTCCGGCAGCGTCAGAGCGCCGCGCAGCTCTGGCAGATCCTCAAACGTGCGGAGGATGTTGGGCGCGCATTCATCGATGATCCCCTCGATCGCCGCCAGGCTTTCGTAGTTGATGGCTACGTCAACGCCGCCGACAAAGCAATCCGGCAGATCGCCGCTCGTGAACGCGAGATTGACCTTCTCGTCCCAGCCGGAAGAGGCGATCTCGATGCATTCGAGATGGATGTTGGTCTTTTCCTCAGTGAACTGTACACATTCCTTCTCCGGCCAGGTGTTCTGGCTGAGACTTTCCTTGGCAATCATCCAAGTGAAGGTTTCCTTCTCCTCAAAGATAGGCAGATCCACGTCGATCGCCAGAGCGGAAACCGTGCAGCCCAGCATAAGGCACAGGGCTACGATGAGAGACAATACCTTCTTCATTGGGATACCTCCTTGTTGATCTATGATCACAGGCGATGCCTGTTATCATCCCTTGACGGAGCCGATCATGACGCCCTTCACAAAATACTTCTGCACAAACGGGTACATGACCAGCATAGGCACGGAAGCTACGATAATGACGCCGAATTTGATCGTCGCAGCGATGCGCTGCATTTCCTGTATGGCGTCCACATCTGTTATTTCTGCGGATATCGTGCCTGTAGTGCCCAGCAGGATCTCCCTTAAGATCAGCTGCAGCGGATAGAGCGCTTCCTTGTTCAGGTAGATCAAGGCGTTGAAATATCCGTTCCACTGCCCTACCGCATAATACAGCGCCAGGACCGCTATGATGGCCTTGGAAAGCGGCACGACGATCACCGCGAAGAAGCGCCCGTTCCCGCAGCCGTCGATCGAAGCCGCCTCGTACAGCTCCTTGGGAATGGTCGTGGTAAAGAACGACTTCGCAATGATGATATTATATACGGAGACGGAGCCCATCAGTATGACAGCCAGAGGCGAGCCCATGAGCCCCACCTGCTTGACAACGAGGTATGTGGGCACGAGGCCGCCGCCGAAATACATAGTGAACACGTATATCGTGAGGAGTCCCTTCCTGCCTACAAGATCGTCCCGTGAGAAAGCATAGCCCGCCATCGTCGTGAGGGTCACGCCTATCAGAGAACTCGAAAGCGTGTATATGGCCGAATTCTTATAGCCCGTCCAGATGCGCGCATCCTGGAAGATGCGGCGGTAGGAGGTCAAGGAAACGTTCTTGGGCAGAAGTATCACTTTTCCGGCGGCGATGGAGGTGGCGTCGCTCACGGAAGCGATCACCACAAAGTACATGGGATAGAGAACGATCAGCAGTGCCAGTACCAAGAGGATCGTCGTCACGATATCGAATCCCGTATCGAAGTACGTTTTCTTTATAACGGCGTTTTTCTGCATGCTTCTCCCCTCCTTACAGCAGGCTCGTGCCGGAGAGCTTATCGGCGATCTTGTTGACGGTCAGCAGTATCGCCACGTTGATCACGTTGTTGAACAGCCCGATCGCGGTGGACAGAGAGTACTGCGCGTTCAGGAGGCCCACCTTGTACACGTATGTCGATATGATCTCCGAAATATTCTGGTTGAGGGGGTTCTGCATCAGGTACACCTTTTCAAACCCGACGCTCAGTATGTTTCCCGTAGACATGATGAGCAGTATGATGGCAGTCGGGAGTATGGAAGGGATATCGATATGCCATACCCTCTGCAGCTTGTGAGCGCCGTCAACGATAGCCGCCTCATGCAGCGAAGGATCCACCCCCGCAAGAGCGGCGATGTAGATAACGGCGTTGTAGCCCGTTCTCTGCCATATATGGGACCAAACGTATATATGGCGGAATTTGCCCGCATCGGAAAGAAAAGATACGGCTCTGATACCCAGCTTTCCCAGAAGCTGATTCACGATGCCGTCGTTGGCCAGGAATACGTTCAGCATGCCGACCAGGACGACCGTAGAGATGAAATAGGGAGCATAGGTGACCATCTGCGTCACCTTGCGGAGTTTTGAGGAAATGCAGTAATTGAGGAGGACCGCAAGTACTATGGGGAACGGGAAGGACGCTGTCAGCTGATACGTGCTCAATATGATCGTATTGCGGAAGAGATCCTTCACCATGTAGGATTTCAGGAACTTGTTGAAATGCTTGAGGCCTACCCAGTCGCTCCCCCATATGCCCCTTGCGGGCTTGAAGTTCTTGAATGCGATCTGTATGCCGTAAAGCGGCCAGTAATGAAATATGGCGAGGTAGACAAATGTTGGCAGTATGAACAGGTAAAGCACCCAGTTTCTTCGGATACTGCGTCCTAACCGCTTTGTCCATGGCGTCTGCCTGACATGCTGCATGCTCATACGCTGTCACTCTCCGCGTTTTTCTCGGTCATCCCCATTTTATCACTCATACCCGCAGTGTGCAACCCGAAAGCGGTGCTGCTCAATGGTATCCTTTCCAAAAAAGCAAAAGAAAACGTGACGTTTAAGCCAGAAAAAAAAACAACAGGAAAATTTCGTAAACCAATTCCCGGCATATGGAATGATCATATCCTCCGGTGCGGCAGCGTTCCGGACCAGGCTGTTTATACTTGTTACCCGATCGATAAAACATGCGCTATGGTACTTGCTGTTTTTCATCAGCGTGGCTGTATGGCCCAGGATCCGAGCTTTATCCCCGTTTCATGACATCTTCCAGAAAGCTCTTAAGTCCCTCCGGCCATTCTTCAGGCTCGTCAAGACCTGTATCGCCCAACGGGATAAGCTTGTTTTTCCCATGGTAATCGCTGCCGGCTGTGACATAGAGCCCATAGTACTCCGCCAGATCAAGCCCCTGCTCCCGCATCTTATCCGTAAAGCCGGAATAAAACACCTCGAGTCCTTTAAGACCATATCCCACTAATCGCCTGATACGCTCATCCATTTCTTTCCCCAGTATGAGTTGGTCTCCGTTGCCGTAAAAAGGATGGGCAAGCACCGGTATACCGCCGCTGCCGAGTATACCGCCGATCGCTTCTTCAGGACGAACGTATTCACTTTCAAAGGTGATCCTGTCTATGTATTCCTTTATGGCTTTCTCTTTGCTCTCGGCATATCCGTAACGGACCATGAGATTGCCGATATGCGGTTTTCCGGGATTATCCAGTGCCAGCAAGGCGCGCAGCTCATCCTCCGGAAAGCAAAAGCCGTATTCTTCCCGAAGAAAGTCCAGCCGGGCCTTAACCTTTTCCATGCGGTAGGAATGTCCCAGCTCCACGATATTACATATCGATTCTGCCTCCGGATCAAAGCCGTAACCGAGGATATGGTATTGCCCGCCTTCATCCCGGCATGAAAACTCGACTCCTGTCAGAAAGACTGGATCACTCTTTGTATGGATCGCACGTATGGCGGCACAGCCTTTGACCGCATCGTGATCTGTCACCGCAAAGATATCTATCCCCGCTTCCTTCACATGGTCAAGCAGCATCTCCGGTGTATCCGTGCCATCGGAGATGGTGGTATGCATATGAAGATCGATCTTCCGGGGGAATTGCATAGTGCAGGCCTTCTTTACTCTTTTCTTCAGGATCTCAAGAGATCATGTCATCCCTTTAAGCGCGTCGTATCAGCCATGATCCCGTTCCTGCAAACTGAAAGTCAGCGAGTCTGTTTTCTCCAGCAGAGACAAGAGCTCTTCCTTCCACCAGGCGATCTCTGCGCGGCCCTTTTCGGTCTCCATCCCTCCCCGGCGGATCGAGCGGCGGATCATGCGCGTATAGCCTATGATGCGAGCCTTATCTTCGACTTCCCGTATCTTTGCCTCGCGATCCGTTCCCAGATAAGCCGCAAGTACCTTATTCCAGAACATGATACCGGTATCACGATCAAAGCCCTGGAATTTCAATATTATATTATGATCTATCTCGGAATAGCCGATATAAGCATTATATATCGACGCAAGCTCAAAGATCGGATGACCTACCGCCAGTGTATCCATATCGATCAAAAGGACTTCATCATTCTGCAGCTCCACATTCTTCGTATGGTAATCTCCGTGGATCATGTGATCATCATGCGGGATCGCCTCCACCATGGAGACAAGCTTCCGCCCTGCTTTTACCGGCAGATAATTCTGCATGAAGCCTGCCCACGAGAGGACCTTTTCCTTCATATCCGGCAGCCTGCCCGCAGGTACAAGCGTTCCGTGGATCTTTTTGAGCAGCTCCACGAATTCCTTCACGCACCAGTCTGTTTTCTCCGGTTCATCTGCCAGTATTTTGGAAAATGATCTGGCATTGAGCAGTTCAAAAACAGACCCGTAACTATCTCCGACCCTCACCACATCGTAGGAGATCGCCGTAGGGATACCAAGTATCAGCGCAAGCTTAGCAACCTCCCGCTCATGTTTGATATCGTCCAGGGCATCTGCATTGTTATAGACTTTGACGACATTATCCTGATCTATACGGTAGATCGTCCCATTAGCCCCCCGTCCGATCTCTTCACAGCCTTCAACAGAGACGACACGAAAAGCTTTTTCCACATGCATCATCTCTGTGAAACCGGTCATTTCCAGAACGTCGTAGACATCTGGGTTTACACCAATGATCCGCATATCGGAATGCGTTTTCCGGATGCGCAAAAGCATTCTCAAGCCGGCGGATGAGATATATTCGAGTGCGGCAGCATCCAGCACCACAGGCATGTCTTCCTGCCCCTCAAGCTGCTCGAAGATCATCTTCTCTGTCTCAGCCGCGTTATTTGAATCGATCCGTCCATCCAACCGTATTGTCATATCAAGCGCTCCTTATCCCCTGTATTCCAGGCACAGCATCGTCAGATCATCAAATTGCTCCGCACCCATCACAAAACCGTTTACTGCATCTCGGACATTTTTCAAAACCTGTTCAGGCGCCGCGTCATTATCCCTGTTAAGCGCGAACAGCATCCGATCAACACCGAACAATCTGTTGCGGCTGTCGCTCGCTTCCGGTACACCGTCTGTATAGACAAAGAGTTTATCGCCGGGATTCAGGTAAAGCTCATAATCCTTATATTTTATTCCATCCATGCCCCCGACGACAAAACCGTGTCTATCCTTGATCAGCTCGAATTTCTCACCTTTGCGTTTCAGGGAAGGATATTCATGTCCGGCATTGGCTGCCGTGAGCCTGCCGGTAGAAAGCTCCAGTATACCAAGCCATATCGTTACGAACATTTCGGCAGTATTATGGGCGTACAGGTTTGTATTGACATGCGTCAGTATTTCACCCGGAGTGCCGCCCGTCTTTGTCCTTTCAGTGATCAGGATATTGGTGACCATCATGAACAGCGATGCCGGTATGCCTTTTCCCGATACATCGCCTATCACCAGAGCAAGGTGATCATCGTCGATCAGGAAAAAGTTATAGAAATCACCGCCGACCTCCCTGGCAGGGTCCATGCTCGCATAAATGCTGAAATCCTGCCGGTCCGGGAAAGGCGGAAACACATGGGGAATAGAACTCTCCTGTATCGTGCGGGCAAGGGAAAGTTCTGTGTCGATCCTTTCCTTGTCAGCCGTAGCGGCCGTCAGGTTTTCTATATAGGAAACCATATCCGTCTCCATTGTATCGATGGAGACAGCCAGATCGGCAAGATCCCTGTATCTGCTGATCGTACCGAACTCCGTGCCTTTTGTGTTTTCACGGGCAAAACGGGCCGCTTCATCCGCCGCTTTTTTTATAGGACTTACGAACTGTCTGCGGATAAAAAACGCCGCTGAAACCGACGCGAGCAGTGCGAGCACGCTTCCCGATACCGCAATGCTCCTCAGATACGGGCGTCTTGCATCGCTCAGCTCCCTGGCGGGTCTCTGCATGCAGAGGATCGCCCTCACGGTTCCGGAAGAATCCTTTACAGGGACCATCGTAGTGATATGCGGGTGCTGACCATCTATAGTCGTAAGCCTGTAAACCGTCTCATAAGCAGAACCGTCTTCGTAGATCGCCTTATACTTCTGCCTGTATTCATCATTGGTCGTATCCCG
>DBXA01000103.1:11670-16943 GCA_002309235.1 Christensenella sp. UBA1224
TAGATCAGCGAAACGCTGATCTTCTCACAGTATTTATCGAGATAAGCCTTCGTCTGCAGGTATTCTTCGGTCTCCTCCCCGGAAAGATATGCATCCAGATGATCACCGTTTACCAGAACGGCGGCAGTATCCGCCATATGGTATGTCGAAACGGCATATTCCTGCTTGAACGTCTGTGTAAATCGTGCGACGCCGAACACGCTCACCGAAAGCCCGAAGAGCACGAACAGGAACACGATGCCCCCTATGATATTGAATGCCAAACTCCGGTGCAGATGCCTGATCATCTTTATATCCACCCTCATTTATCCATCCGAAAGGTCAATGGTCTTGCCTCTGATCCCATGATAAAAGGATAGCATACCCATTCCGGATTCTCAACTTATATTCTTATTTTTCGCAGTAAAATATTAATATGTTCAGAGGAGCAATAATGCCGCAGAAACGGATACATACAACACGAGGGCTTTACCGGATCAATCTATCAGCCTGAGATAGTATTCGTCATTGCCTTCGTAGACACCCGTCCGTTTAAACCCATGGCGCTCATAAAACCTTCCGGCCCGGATGTTGTCCCTGTGAACGCCCAGAGCGATCGAACGCCTACCGAGTTCACAGTATACCTGTGCGATCGCCTTTTCCAGGATCTCGCCGCCGATGCCCCTATCCCTGTAAGCCCTGTCCACCGCAAAACCCATTACCCGGTAAAAGGGCTTCCCTTTCATCTCAACGGGATCCGTATCCCAGGCAAGCGCTTCCCCGATCATGATCAAGCCGACGGGCCTACCGTCGATACGAGCAAGAAAAGTATGTCCGATCAGATGATGCTCCGCCCCGTAATCCGTCAATTCCATCAGGTAAGACGCGTTATCCACCCATTCTGCCGGAATGTCATCTCTGTCGATCATTAACGCATCGCTATAGTTATCATGCGTCAGCTGTTCCAGCCGGATCTCTCTATCATTGTTCATTTGAATTCAAATCGGACGAAAAACAAAACGCAGATCACGTCTGGTCTTTCGTCCGTTCCCCGTTCGTGTGGAATTTGTCAGGCTTCCATCAGGTTGTCTTATGTCCTGTTATTTGGCTTCCGAGTATGTCTTTATGCCAAACGCATAGTACTCAGCCCATACCTTATGCCCCTTCGCGGCAAGAGAACTGTCCGCCAGTATCACGATATCGGCTTTTGAGGAGCCCATTGCCCTTATATCGTCGAATCTGTCATTGAGGAGCACATAGTCTCCTTCGAGGGGAGACACGCCCGCGGTGATCCATTCGCACGGAAGTATACCGTATGACCTTGCTTCCGCTGTGATCACGATAAAGGAATAATCCTCTATCTCAAGGCTTGCAGGCTTTCGCCAGCACACAGCATCCAATTCTCCGGAGCCAAGCCTTGCTACAGCCTTTTCGAATTCTTCCGGGTGATCTGATGCGGCTATGATGTCTTCTGATATGACCGTCAGACGCAGGTGCGCCCCCCAAATCAGCCACGTCAGTGTCACCGCTGCAATGAGAGTAAGGACAGCGAGCGTTTTCGCGAGTGTCTTCATACTCACATTCTCTCCGGCGCCGCAACGCCTATCAGGCCAAGCGCATTGCCCAGCGTCTGTCTCGCCGCTTCCGTCAGCTCCACCCTCGCCTTACGCACGGCTGCATCGTCATCCAGTATGCGGATGTCATAATAGAAGCGGTTAAATGCCTTGGAAAGCTCCGCAGTATAGCGGGTGATCATAGAAGGCTCATTGCGGTCCGCCGCCTCGTGTACGAGAGCGGGGAACTGCTCGAGCAGCCTTACGACGTCCTGTGCCTGCGGGTCGGACAACGCTCTGTAATCCGGCTGTGCGTCGATCGTACCGGCTTTGCGCAATACGCTCGAAGATCTCGCATAGGTATACTGTGCATACGGGCCTGTCTCGCCGTCAAAGGAAAGCGCGCGGTCCCAGCTGAAATCCGTATCCTTTATGCGGTTGTTATACAGCATGAAGTATACCACGGCTCCCACGCCGATCTGGCGCGCGATCTCTTCTTTGTTTTCGAGATCAGGCGTCTTTTCATTGATGATATCGAGCGATTTCTGTATAGACGTATTGAGCAGATCCTCCAGATACACGATATGGCCTTCGCGTGTGGAAAGCGCCTGTCCTTCATAGGACACCATGCCGAAATTGACATGGATGCAGCCCTTGCTCCAATCCCAGCCAAGCAGCTCCATCACCTTGAACAGCTGCTTGAAATGCAGATCCTGCTGATACGCGACCACGTACAGGCACTTATCGAAATGATAAGTATCATGGCGGTATTTGGCTGCTGCGAGATCTCTCGTTGCATAAAGAGACGCGCCATCCGAACGCAGCATGATGAAGGGAGGCATACCGTATTCTTCGAGATCTACGATCCTTGCGCCTTGGTCCTCCTTGAGAAGGCCTTTCTCAGCCACTTCTTCTATGACAGGCTCCATCTTGTCATTGTAAAAGCTCTCGCCGGCATAGGAATCGAATTTGACGCCTAATATCTCATATACCTTTTCCGCATCTGCGAGAGTAACCCTCTTGAACCAATTGAATATTTCAAGCGCTTCCTCATTTCCATCCTCTATAGCCTTAAACCAGGCGCGCCCCTTGTCATTCAGGGATTCATCCGTCTTCGCCTCAGTATTGAAACGGACGTAGAGCTTCACCATCTCGTCTACACCGCCCTTTTCGACGGTCTCCCTGTCCCCCCACATCTTATAGGCAGCGATCATCTTTCCGAACTGTGTACCCCAGTCGCCCAGGTGATTGATCGATACCGTATCGTAGCCCAGGAACGCATAGATATTCTTTAAGGCATTGCCTATCACAGTGGAAGGAAGATGCCCTATATGGAAGCGTTTCGCGATATTGATCGAGGAATAATCCAGGCAGACAGTCTTCCCTCTGCCTTCCTCACTGCCGCCGTAGCGATCCCCGGCGCGGAGCACTTCCTTTACGACCTCACCTGCGTATAATGCCCTGTCGATATAAAAGTTCAGGTACCCCTTCACGGATTCTATCCTGCCCGGAAATCCTTCTATCGCCGCGGCAAGCGTATCTGCTATCATAGGCGGCGCTTTATGAAGTACCTTCGCAAGCTTAAAACACGGAAAGGCATAATCACCCATCGCGCTGTCCGGCGGCAATTCCAATGCGCCAAAGACCGTCTCCTCTGTTACCGATGTTTCACCGAAGGCAGTCCCAAGCGCGGATACGATGCCCGCAGTGATAAGCTTTTTAAAATCCATTCATCTGCACCTCTTTGCTGCTGATGCCGGAAGTATATCATCAGGGTGTAAAATCCGCAACATATATGTGATATAATAGTCAGGAAATTCCTGCTCGAAAGGAGCACGGCATTTGAAGATCACAAAGAAAAAACGGTCAACAGACCTTAAAAGGATCACGACCTACGCGATCGTTATCAACGCGCTGCAGATCGCTGCCATGTCATCTGTCGTCGTAAGCCTGCTCCTGTCAGGCCGTATAGACAATTACTACGAGGGCACTCTCCTTGCCGTCTGCACCGTGATCGTATTGTCCGGTGCGGTGTTCGATATCATCGACGCCATAGGAGCCAGGCGGCTTAGTGAGGAACGTGAGCTCGTCGCCGATTCTCTGCGTCTCACAGAGGAGCTCAATCTGACACTTCGCAAGCAGAGGCATGATTTCATGAACCATCTGCAGGTGGTATTCGGCCTGATCGAGCTCGACCAAAAGGATGAAGCACGTTCCTACGTGGAGCGTATCTACGGAGATATCCGTAAGGTTGGCCATTTCATGAAAACGGCACACCCGGCCCTCAATGCCCTCATCGCGGCAAAGAGCGCCGATTGCGAGGCAAAGCACATCCGCTTTACGACGGACATCTCATCCGACTGGGAGGGAATACCCGTGCCCGCATGGGAGCTGTGCCGTGTCTTCGGAAACCTTCTCGACAATGCGATAGAGGCCCTTGAAGGTACCCGGGATCCTGAGATCACCTTCCGATTGTCCGAAGGCGTTGCTGCATATACCTTCTCCATAGAAGACAACGGACCTGCTCTTCCCGATGAAGAAGCTGTCTTCAAACCCGGTTATACTACAAAGGCGGATGGGCACGGTATGGGCCTTGCGATCGTGAAAGACATCCTGACGGGAGCAGGCGGCATGATCGAAGGAAAGAATACTCCCGGAAAAACGGTATTTTCCGGGAGCATTCCAAGAAAGAACAGCTGATCTTTGAGTACAGCGGATGCCGAAAGGGAGGCATCCGCTGTTGTTTTATTTCGGCACGTAAACATCCATATACCTGCAGATCAGCAATGGATAGTTGTTCGCCTCGTAGTAGTAGTCCCCATTGACATCGGCGTACGCCTTATATTGTATCTCACGATCAAAGGACGCGGTACCGGACATATTGAGCAGCACCACCAGCTTGACATCTTCACTGTTGCCGACATTCATGACCACATACTGATCGTCACCCGATGTAAACACATCGTATATCGTGCCGATACACTGGAACACGCGTCCCTGCCACTGCGTGTAGAGGCTCCTGAGCTGTGTGTAATCCATCAGCCACGCTCTGGATGAATACTCCGCAAGTGACGGCACATAGTACACTCTGAAGGATATGATGCTGTCCGCATATCCCTCTTTGACTGCCCTGAAGCGTACGGTATTATATCCGACCGTAGAGAATTTCGCCTTGAATTCGAAATCGCCGTCGCTGTCGACCTTGATAGAGCCGGATTCATGTGCTGTATCCACCACGAGCGTTGCCGTAGGATCGATCTTTCCTTTTATCGCGAGCAATGAACGGGTAGAAGAATACTTGGTATTCGCGCTGAGCTCCAGATTGATCTCCATAACGGGCCTGTACAGTATGATATCCATACGGGTATCCTTATGATGATCCGTAGACGCGTATACGCTGATCCTGTTATCGCCCTGCGGGAGCACGTTCACGTTGACAGCGACTTTTCCCTCGCGGTCCACTTCTTTTGAGATATCCTCACCGTTGATGAGCACCATAGTCCCGGGCACGACCTGCATGCTTATCTCATATACGCTCGAATATACCGTTTCCGTCTGGTTGGATGGCGTGATCAGCGTCACGGGCGTATACGGCGTTTTGACCTCAAGCTCTATGATCGGCATTTCCACCACGCTGCCATCTTCACGGTAAGCGGTAGGCGTGAGCTGGATCACGGCGGAATCCACATCCTCCGGGTTCAGGTCGAACCAGAAGCTGTCTTCCACCTCTATGCGCACGAG
>DBXA01000103.1:16982-23179 GCA_002309235.1 Christensenella sp. UBA1224
GTCCCGAATATGGTTATGGCATGGCCCGGCTTATTAAACTCCATGCTGATCTCTTCGACCTGGGCGTACAGCGTCATTTCCGCGTAGGCTTTCGCCTCACGCCATGCCTCTATCCAGAAATACGCCTTATAGATCCCGACCAGAGCGATCGGAATAAAGACGATCCAGCACAGTATCATGATAATAAGTCTGGATGGCAGAGTGATTTTTTTCTTTGCGGTTCCCTCCGCCTGCGCGGAAGGAGTGAGCGGCTCACCGCAGCGCCGGCACATTACCGCGCTGTCACCGTTCTGGAGACCGCATCTCGGGCACTTCAACCTCTTATCCTCCGAAAGCACATAAATACTCTGGGAAAATGCTACCATTTTCAACGCGCATTGTCAAATGACACTGCGCACCTCAAAAAGCGAAGGATCCTTCCCCATCACACGATCTTCAGCAGCATCGTCTTCTGCTCGTCCATTTCCACCACGAGCAGGTTTTCCTTTTCCAGCCTCTTCATGATATCGCTGAACCGCTTAAACCCTATCTGCTTTTCATCAAACTCTGGGTAATCCGCCTGTATCGAGGCTTTCAGTATGGAAGGATTGATCCTTTCGAAGCCATCATCCTTGAAGCGTTTGAGGCATGCCGTAAAGGCTGCAAGCCAGTTATTCTTGTTGAGCCTGTTCTCCTCCGGCGTCTCCTCCGGCGTATTGAGCCCCGCCATAAGTGAGGAATCCTCAGTCCAAACCTTTACCAGATCACTCTTGCGCGCGACCAGAGCCATGAGCTTTCCGAATGTCGAACAGCCGTATGCCCTCTCGTTGAAATCGGGCTGAAGGCGCGTCAGCGTATCCTTTATCTCACTTGCATACATGCGGTCTTCATCTCTGTCGCGCAGTATCGTCTCTACACGCGTAACCAGTTCGTCGATATCGCCTTCCTCTCCGTGCGCCGTATCCTTTGGCTTGCTCCCGGCCTTCTTGCGCGTCGACATGGATTCGAGGAAGATAAACTCATTGCATGCCTGGATAAAGATCCCGGATGCGACCTCGCTGCGCGATATCCCCAGCACAAATTTCCCCATGCTCTTCAGCTTCCCGACAAGCGGCATATAATCGCTGTCGCCGGAAACGATGCAGAAGGAATCTATCAGCGGATTTGTGTATGCCACCTCAAGCGCGTCTATGACCAGCTGGATATCCAGGCTGTTTTTCTGGTTCTTGCCCCAGCGCAAAGACGGCACAACGGAAAACGTGTTCGACAAAAGCACCTTCTTAAGCTCAGAATACCTGTCGGTATATCCATATACCTTGCCTAAGAGGATGTCTCCCCGTATCTTGACCTTTTCTATGATCGAAAGGAGCATATCCTCCTTACCGCCGGCGTTCTCAAGGTCAACGAACACCGCATAATGGGAAGTACCCAAACACTATCACTTACCTTTATCTTGATTTTCCAGATGCACCGGTACGTCTTTCTTTATCATATCCCATCCGACCGGAGCTTTCCGTGCGCGCAGCACGAACGGATGCCTGTCTATGTCTACGCAGATCGGGAAATCCGCTCTGGGGAAAGAGGCCTGCTGTCTTTCGTCAAAGAATTTCGCGCCGGATGTATACCGCAGCCTCTCTGCCTCTTCACGTATATCCGGCTCCTCTCCCATAAGGAGAGCCTTGATATACTCCGCGCAGAGCATATCCTCTTCAGATGGGATATTACCTCCCAGTCCCATACCGACCAGTGTCACTTCTTCCGGTCCTCTTGATCGAATATAGCGCGCCGTGGCAGCTGCATTAACAAGCGCACCAGCCAATATCTCTCCTGCGTTCTCCGCTTTTGCGATCCCCTGGGTCCCCGCGCTTGTGGTATGGACGATCGTCCTTCCCCGGATATCGATCTTGCCGAGCTCGCTTGGGGAATTCCCGCATGCAAAACCCTCGCAGCGAGCTCCGCCGCGCTCACCCGTAAGTATGTACTCCGGATGTTCCCTTCCCAGAGCATAAGCTTCGTCAAGCGCTCCGACAGCTATGATGCGTTCCGCACCAAACGCATACGCCGTGCATTCGAAGGAAAACGCGCGGAAAACGTCTATGATGACGGTAAGCCCTTTCGCCCTGCGCGCACCATCCAGGCAAGATGAGACCGTGATCTTCATAAGAGGCCTTGTCTCCTCAGGAACTTTTCATCCAACGGTGCGAAAGAATATCCTGAAAGGCTGTCTTCCCGCACAAATTCAGCCTGTCCGCCTTCCTGCGGCCGCGGCTCATCCTCTGTCGAACAATCATAGAACATGAGCAGTATTTCCCCTTCGCGGAGGATATCCAGCACCCGGCCCACTCTCACATCGATCGCCAACTCCTCCCGGAGCTCCCGCCGCAGCGTCTCTTCGGGGGATTCCTCCCCTTCCATCTTTCCGCCCGGGAATTCCCATAAACCGGCGTATTTCTTGCCCCGGGGCCTTTTGTAGATCATGATCCTGCCGTCCTTGTGCAGGACTCCCGCAGTCACACCCGTCATATCGGAGTGTCCTCCATATGAAAATGCATCTTTTTCTCATTATATCACAATGTATGCGTATAATGTGTTATAATATAGACATCACTATGTATCCGGGAGGATAAGCACCATGCCTCTTTCCATCGCGATCGACGGCCCAGCGGGGGCCGGGAAATCCACTATAGCATCAGCGCTCGCCGGCAGGCTCGGCATACGCTGCCTTGATACCGGCGCCATGTACCGTGCTGTCGCTCTTTACATGATAAGAATGGGTATCGATCCCGGAAACCGGGAATCTGTCATGAGTGAGATGCCGAATGTGACGATCACGGTACGATTCATAGACGATATCCAGCATACATTCTTAAACGGAGAGGATGTCACAGGGCAGATCCGCACGCCTGATGTTTCTCAGGGCGCTTCCTGCGTATCCTCCATCCCGGGAGTACGCCGTGCATTGGTGCCCATGCAGAGAGCCATCGCGGATGATATCTCCATCGTGATGGATGGCCGCGATATAGGGACAGTCGTCCTGCCGGATGCGTCCATCAAGCTGTATGTCACAGCGGATGCCGAAGAGAGAGCCCGACGCAGGCAGAAGGAAACATTCGAGAAAACGGGTGAAGAGATACCCCTTGAAGCAGTCCTTGCCGATATCAACGAAAGGGACCTACGTGATATGACCCGGGAAGATTCTCCTCTTAAGCAGGCGGAAGATGCCGTACTCGTCGATACCACTCGCATGACCATTGAAGAAAGTGTCGAATATGCGCTGCAGCTGGTTAGGGAGGCTGTGAAATGACCGAAGGTTTTTCCTTACGCTGGTATAAAAACCTGTGTGCCGTATGGCGGTGCCTGCAGGGTGTCTTTCATCCGCCTGTCATCACAGGCCTTGAGAATATCCCCGAAGAAGGGCCCGCGATCATCTGCGCCAACCACATCTCCTCGAGGGATCCGCTCATGCTCGCCTCCTGTGAAAGGCGTCCCATCGCCTTCATGGGTAAGAGCGAGCTGTTTACGGTCAAGCCTCTGGCGTGGCTGCTGAGAAAGATCGGGTGCTTCCCGGTAGCGCGGGGCGAAGCGGATCTGTCTTCCGTCAGGACAGCCTTGAACGTCCTCAGATCCGGAGACCTTCTCGGCATATTTCCCCAGGGCCACAGGCGCACAAAGAAGATGACCGGAGAGCCCCCCATGCAGACAGGCATCGCCATGATAGCCCTGCGCTCCTCGTCGCCTGTCATTCCCATACGGATCGAGGGCAGCTGGAAGCTCTTCACCCGCGTCTATGTGACCGTCGGAAAGCCGCTCACCTTTCCCGATGTAAAGCGCGTCGATAAACAGGCCATTGAGGAAGTCACCTCCCTCATCGAAAAAAAGATATTCTCTATGACAGCCTTATCGAAACAAGTCTGATATGCCCCAGATCGGGGCATTCGATAAACATCACAAGGAGGAGATCACTATGAAAATAGCAGTCAGTTCCTACAGCTTTTCACAAGCCATGCGCGATGGCAGAATGACCATGATGGATGTCATCCCCAAGGCAAAAGAAATGGGCTTTGCGGGTGTCGAAGTCGTGCCCGGCGGCCTTTCGATCGATGAGGAGAGGGAGCTCGCTCCCAAGCTTGCCGCGCAGGCAAAGGAGTACGGCATCGAGATCGCCGCTTACCTGATCGGCAACGATTTCCTGAAGAACGGCCTTGAAAAAGAGATCGAGCGCCTCAAGAAGGAGATCGAAGTCGCCGTGCTCTTAGGCGCGCCCCGCATGCGTCACGATGCGACCGGCGGAAAAGACCCGGAAGGAAACGAAGTCCCCTGGGATGACGCCCTGCCCATCCTGGCCGAAGGCTACCGTACCGTTACCGAATACGCGGCCGGTCTCGGTGTCCACACCATGATAGAGAACCATGGCTATTACGCTCAGAACAGCTGGCGGGTGAAGGAGCTCATCGATACCGTCAACCATCCCAATTTCGGCTGGCTGTGCGATATGGGCAATTTCCTCTGCGCGGATGAGGAGCCTGAAAAGGCCGTAGCCGTCGCAGCGCCTTATGCCGTTCATGTTCACGCGAAGGATTTCTTCCTCCGCTCTCCGGAAAGGCCGCGTCCCAACGCAGGCTGGTTCCCCTCCAAGCGCGGCACTCTCCTGCGCGGCGCGATCGTAGGCCATGGTGAAGTTCCGGTCGATAAGTGCCTGAACCTGCTTAAGAATGCAGGCTACGACGGCTGGCTCTCCCTTGAGTTCGAAGGTATGGAAGACTGCTTCATGGCCATCAACGAAGGCCATACCAACCTGAAAAAATATCTTGGCATGGAATAAAGATCTGAATGGGAGGGGCTGCTGTACAGGGAAGTGCAGCAGCCCCAGTGTATGCTCCCTTATGCTGTTACGGTTTTCGTACATATCAGCCGGTCCTGTATCGATCGGCAAACCAATGCTGAAATCGAAACATGGGAGTACACTGATAAATTTGAACGTGAGTATATAAATGGATAAAGCATGTAAAAGAAAAATACTCCTCCTTGGCGGTTCGGCACAGCAGGTAACAGCGATCGAAACCGCGAAGCGAATGGGATTGTATACCGTACTGTGCGATTATCTTCCGGACAATCCCGGCAGGCTTCATGCGGACAAATTCTATCCGGTATCCACTACAGATCAGGAAGCGGTGCTCAAGGTCGCGATGGAAGAGAAGATCGAAGGCATCCTTGCCTATGCTTCCGATCCCGCTGCGCCTACGGCCGCCTATATCGCGGAAAAGCTTGGCCTGCCCGGCTGTCCGTACGCGTCTGTTGAGATCCTGTGCAATAAGGATAGATTCCGCGCCTTTCTGGCGGATCACTCTTTTCATACGCCTTACGCGGCGGGTTATACCGGCATAACGGAAGCGCTGGAGGATATCCGCGGCGGCAGGTTCAAATTCCCTCTGATCGTAAAACCGGTGGATTCTTCCGGCAGCAAGGGCGTCGGTAGGATCGACCTCGGCGGGGAAGCGCCGGATAAGCTTGCATATGCCATGTCCTTTTCCCGGGCAAAACGGATCATCGTGGAAGAGTATGTGGAAAAGTACGGCTACCAGATCGCAGGGGACGGGCTTTCCGTAGACGGGCAGCTTGTATTCCGCTGTTTTGCGAACGACCACTTCGACCCGAAGTGCGTAAATCCGTTCGTACCGGTCTCCGCATCGTTCCCGTACAATATGCCGGAGGAAGTACAGGATAAAGTCCATGCGGAGATCCAGCGCCTGCTGTCCCTCCTGCATATGGGAACGACGGCATATAATTTTGATATCAGGATCGATAAGGATTATAATGTATATCTGATGGAAGTTGCTCCGCGGGACGGCGGTAACTACATACCCGATATCATCCGATATGCGACAGGCGTCGATCTGGTGGAATGCTCCGTCAGGGCGGCAATGGGGATGCCGATCGATCATAATGGTTTCGGAAAGCCGAAGGGTTACTGGTCTTATTTTGCCGTACACAGTTATTGTGACGGCATCCTGGACAGCATCCGGATCGACCCGGATGTCGAAACGCATAATATCATTGAAAACCACCTGATCAAAAAGCCGGGAGACGCGATCAAGGCTTTCACGGGCGCCAATACGACGCTCGGCATCCTTCTTATGAAATTTGACAGCATGGAAGAGATGCTTCACAGAATGGATCATCCGGAAGAATGGATACAGGTGAAGCTCAGGCAGGCGGTG
>DBXA01000103.1:23227-25037 GCA_002309235.1 Christensenella sp. UBA1224
AAATGGCATATGCCGCTCAGCGGAGCGAAAATACTGGCAAAAGCTTTTTACAGGGATTACCGTAAGGACAGGAAGTATTCTCTTTCCGTGATCCGGAACGCGCATAAAAAAGGCTTCACTGCCGCCGACTGGGTCATCATGGGCCTGGACGATGAGAAAAGCAAAGCATATATCTCAGACGCGCGATACATTGCAGGGCATCCGTTCAACGGTCAATACAACAAGTGGATCGACGATAAGCTGACGCTGAAATATCTGTGCGCGGGCACGCCGCTGGATAAATACATGCCGCGGTATTATTACCTGATAGGAGAACGCGGTCAGGTGATGCGGCTGATGGACTGCCCCTCCTGCATTGCCTCAAACGATGCTGACGGTATCCTGGAGCTGCTGAAGGCAAAAGAAGTGCTGGCCGTCAAAAGGATGATCGGTTCCATAGGAGAAGGGTTCTACAAGGCGGCCTTTCAGAACGGCAGGTTTTATCTGAACGGAGCGGAAAAGACGGAAGAGGATCTGAAAGCAGCCTTTTCGAAAATGCGGAATTATCTGGTCATCGAGTATCTGTTCCCGCACGAGGAGCTCGCCGGATATTGCTCGAATACCTGTAATTGCCTGCGCTACCTGGCTGCGCGGATCGACGGAGAACTGCGGATGATCAAGAGTTACATACGCTTAGGGGCGGTACAGTCCGGCTTCATCGAAAACTATAACGCCGGCGGCGTTCTGTGCTATGTGGATCAAAACGGGTATTACAACGGCGGCAATATCATGGATATGGATAAGGGGACGAACATTCCGATCACGGAGCATCCGGACACCGGGAAGAAGCTTGCGGGCAGGATCCCGCTGTGGGATGAGGTGCTGCAGATGGTCGATGAATTGGGAAGCTATTTCCCGCAGCTGGATTATATGGGGATCGATGCGGTGATCACAGCGGACCACAAGGTCAAAATGCTGGAGATCAACTCTCTGACATCGCTGGACGGGCTGCAGCTGCTCGGGCCCATTGTCGACAAAAAAGAGATCGCCTTCCTGACAAGAGGCAGGAAAGGCAGCCAGGTGATAGAGTGAAAGAGATCGGCGGATATATAGAACTGGATACGTACCATTTACCCATGCTCCACGAAGGCGCTGTTGCCCTGAACTGCGGCAGGAACGCTCTGGCCTATCTGCTCAGAGCCAGGAAGATCAGGCGCCTCCGGATCCCGGGGTTCATATGCAGTTCGGTGACAGAGGTCTGCGAACGGGAGAAAGTGCCCTTCTCCCTGTACGGTATCGGGCCGGATCTCCGGCCTTCGGAGGATATATCCTTAGGTGAAGGGGAATGGCTGTACTTCGTGAATTATTATTCCCAGTTTGACAACGATCAGATCCTGGGATATGTGCAGAAGTACCGCCGCGTGATCGTTGACAATGCCCAGAGTTATTTTCAGATGCCCCTCCCCCATGTGGATACGATCTACACCTGCCGGAAATACTTCGGGGTGGCGGACGGCGCGTTTCTGTACACGGATGCCGCCTTGCAGGAGGAACTGCCTGTAGACGAGTCTTTTGAAAGGATGCGCTTTCTGCTGGGGAGATTCGAAAGGTCAGCTTCGGAATTCTATCCGGAATACAGCGCCAATAACCGGTTCTTTGCCGGAGAGCCTGTCAAACGAATGTCAAAACTGACAACAAATCTGCTGCACGGGATAGATTACCAAACGGCAGAAGAACGGCGGGCCCGTAATTTCCGGGCACTCGATGCCATACTGAATGCAGTAAACCGTTTTTCTCCCCGTCCGTCGAGCTTTATGTATCCGCTCATGGT
>DBXA01000103.1:25083-27495 GCA_002309235.1 Christensenella sp. UBA1224
TTCTGTGGCCTTCCGTGATAAACGGAGGAGAAGCCGGTGAAACGGAAAAGGATCTTGCCGGAAATATCCTTCCCCTGCCGATCGATCAAAGGTATGATGAGCAGGATATGCGCTGTATGGCGGATAAGGTGCTCATCTGTATAGAACAAGAGAAAGGTGCAATATGAGATTCAGAAGTCTATTGTTTGTCCCCGCGAAAGAAAAAACGCTGTCGAAGATCGGGCAGGCAAATGCGGATGCCTATATCATCGATCTGGAGGATTCCATAGAAGAGCCGAATAAGCAGGCAGCGCTGGAGCAGGCGCAGAATTGGCTGCGGCAGGCATGCCTTCAGGATCATGTGATATTTGTCAGATTGAATAAAGGCAGATATAAGGAAGAGGTCAGGCAGCTGGGATCGTTTGGCAATATAGGCTTCATGCTGCCGAAATTCGAAGACTGCCGGGAGTACCGCGAAGCGGAAGACATATGGAAAGAGCACCGGGTCATAGCTCTCATCGAGACGCCTTTGGGGATCGTCAATATTGACAGGATCGCCGGATGCGATTGGGTCGATATGCTGGCATTCGGCGCGGAAGATTATACGGCATATGTCAATATGGCAAACAAAAGCGAATATCTCCGATATCAGAAATCCGTCCTGGTCACTTTCGCAAAGGCGTATGGAAAGCAGGTTTTCGATACGCCGAGCTTTGAGCTGGCCGATACCGTTAAACTGAGAGAAGAAACGGAAGAGACCGTTTCCCTGGGCTTTGATGGTAAACTTGCCATTCATCCAAGGCAAACGGCTGTCATCAATGAAGCTTTTTCCGCTGCGGATATACCATACATGGAATCGATCGTCAAAGCATATGAAGAGCAGGGCGAAGCTGTGCTTGTCTATGACGGAAAGCCATATGAAAAGATGCACATCGCCCGATTTAAGCGGATCATTAAGGAAAACGGAGGTATCTGATCGTGGAACTGAAAGGCAAAAAGGTTTTGTTGAGGGCGGTTGAGGAAGAAGATATCGAAATGCTCCGGGTACTGACAAACGATCCCGAATACGAGAGCATGATCGTCGGCTGGGCTTTTCCGGTCTCGAAAAAAGACCAGGCGGAATGGTTTGCCAATATCAAAAACGATCTGAGCCGCCTAAGGTATACGATCGTGACAGAGGAAGACGGCCCCGTCGGTATGATCGGGTTGCGGGATATCGATTGGAAGAACGGTGTTGCCAGCGGATTGGGGATGAGGATCGCAAAAAAAGAGATCAGGACCAGAGGTCTGGCGACTGACGCATGGATGACTCTGATGCGCTACGCTTTTAACGAGCTGCGCCTCAATCGCATCAACGGCAGCGCTCTCGCGTATAACAAGATCTCTCTGCACGTATGTGAGAAGGTCGGCTTTAAGGTCGAAGGTGTGCAGCGGCAGGCGGTTTATAAGAATGGCGAATATGTCGACCGCGTTATGCTGGGCTGTTTGAGGAGCGATTACGAGGCGGTCGTTGCCGCGACCAATTACTGGGAGAACGACAATGGCTGAAAGCTTCATACATGATACGGCGCGCATACGGAATACGCAGTATGGATCCGTAAAGATATTCCGGAACGCTTATGTGGCCGACAGCATCTTCGGAACAGACTGTTCCATAGGCGATGACACCACCATAGAAAGATGCGAGTTCGAGAGGAACGTGGTGATCAACCGGCGGTCTTATATCAATGACAGCCGGATCGGCTGCTTTTCCTATACCGGCATCAATACGACCATGAACTGGACGTCCCTCGGGCGTTTTTGCTCCCTCGCAAGAAACGTGGATATCGGCGGGTTTGACCATGATTACCGAAAAGTGACAACGATGCCTGCATTCCGGTTCGCCCAGATGGCAAACGGCGGCGGTAAGCTGTCTGCCCGGGAAAAACATGAATACTGCATGATCGGCAATGATGTGTGGATCGCAGCCGGTGCCATCATTTTACACAAGGTAAGCGTGGGAGACGGCGCTGTGATAGGTGCCGGCGCGGTCGTAACCCATGATGTCCCGCCCTATGCGATCGCTGCCGGTGTGCCCGCAAAGATCATCGGATACCGCTGTGACGAAAACCGGATATCGGATCTTCTGCAGATCCGTTGGTGGGATTGGCCTCTGGAAAAGCTGCTGCCCGTAATGGATGAACTGATAAAACGGGATATCACACAAGAGACGATAGACTGGATGGCTTCGCTTCGTTGAGCGCTGCGCTTTCTTTTAGTGATTAGTGGATAGTGGTTAGTGGTTAGTGGTTAGTGGTTAGTTTTGAGTTTTTAGTTTTGAGTTTTTGGTTTTCAGCAGGCAGTACTTCCGAATTACGAATTTCGAATGCAGGGTAATGTAGAATGTAGAACGCAGAATGTAGAATTGTCTGGTTGAAAACTAAAAACTGAAAA
>DBXA01000114.1:0-1012 GCA_002309235.1 Christensenella sp. UBA1224
GAACCGATCGAATGGATCGTCCTGGAGGCAGATGGGGAGAGCGTCGTCCTCATCAGCCGGTATGGACTGGAAGCGCTGCCCTTTAATACGGTATGGATCCACATCACATGGGAGACCTGCTCCCTGCGGNNCTGCGGGAATGGCTGAACGGGGAATTCATCTCCTCTGCTTTCACCTTGGAAGAGGAGGAATTCCTGGAGGAGCGCAAGGTGGTGGCGGATATCAACCCCGTCTACTATACCTACCCCGGAAGGAATACCCAGGACAGGGTATTCCTTCCCAGTATACGCCAGATCGATCTGTATTTCGCTTCCGATGAGGAGAGGATCTGTGAACCCACGCCTTATGCGGAGGCCAAAAGATCCCTTCATACCGGCAGCAGCAACAGCTGGTGGTGGCTCCGTTCGCCCGGTTATGTTGAAAACTGCGCTGCGTGCGTGGATATGTCAGGCAGTATCAACTATGTCGGCCGCGGCGTGAACCTGGCTTATGTCATCGTTCGTCCGGTCATCGCGCTGTGCGTTTCCGGCTGATCCGCCAAAGCGTGAAAAGCGGCGAACCCGGGCAGGGGGCGCCGCTTTTCTTATGTTCAGATGCCTGTCAGGAAGACGCCGGTGTCTTCCTCGTAGGGCGGGAAGTGCACTTCTATCCTTTCCTGGCGCGAGGTGGGGATGTTTTTGCCTATGAAATCCGCCCGGATGGGCAGCTCCCTGTGGCCGCGGTCCACCAGCACCGCCAGCTGGATGCGCCGCGNNAGCTCCCTGTGGCCGCGGTCGATGAGTATCGCCAGCTGGATCTCCCGCGGACGCCCTTTGGAAAACACCGCTTCGATGGCCGCTCGGGCGGTACGCCCCGTATACAAAACGTCATCCACCAGTATCACTTTCCTGTTCGAGATGGGGAAGGGGAATTCCGCACGCCGCAGGACCGGTTGGTCGGAGACGGTGCTGAGGTCGTCACGGTAAAAGTTGATATCCAGCTCGCCGCAGGGAACGGCGCGGCCCTCGAATTC
>DBXA01000114.1:1055-12167 GCA_002309235.1 Christensenella sp. UBA1224
CCCGCCAGTACGATCCCTGCCGCGCCGGAATTTCTTTCGATGATCTCGTGCGCCATGCGCTTAAGTGCCCTGCCGACTGCGGCTTCATCCATCAGTTCCGCTTTGATATACGGCATATCGATCCATTCGGGCAGCGCAGCGTCTGTACGGCGCGCGCCTGGAGCCCGACTCATCCTTTCCTGTTTTTGTCCGGGAGTATATCGGATATGATGTAGCGCGGTCTGCGCTTGGTCTCGGCATAGGTCTTGCCGATGTATTCGCCGATCACGCCCAGCCCCAAAAGCTGCAGTCCGCCGATCAGCCAGATCGAGCACATAAGGCTTGACCAGCCGCTCTCGGCATTTCCCGTGAGCTTGGTGATGAGCGTCCACAGTATCATGAGTATGCTCACCGCGAAAACGATGCAGCCGCAGGTCAGTACAAGCCGTATGGGCTTTACGGAAAAGCTCGTGATGCCGTCGAGCGCAAAGGCGATCATCTTCCGGAGAGGGTATTTGCTCTCTCCTGCAAGCCTTTCGCCGCGATCATATTCCACAGTGGTCCATTTGAAGCCGAGCAGGGGAACGATACCGCGCAGGAACAGGTTCACCTCTTTGTACTCCGCCAGTGCTTCCACCGCTCGTTTACTCATCAGACGGTAATCTGCGTGGTTGAACACGATCTCGACCCCGAGGGCTGACATGAAGCGGTAGAAGCCCTCTGCCGTCGCACGCTTGAAGAAGGTATCCTTGTCGCGCCTGCGTCTGACACCGTATACGATCTCGTAGCCTTCAAAAAAACGGTTGAGCATCTCATCCATGGCGTTTATATCGTCCTGCAGGTCGGCATCCATGGAGATCATGACATCCGCTCTTTCGGCAGCGGTCATGAGCCCGGCGAGAAGGGCATTCTGGTGTCCGCGGTTATGGCTGAGCCGTATTCCGGTGAAGAGCTCATTCTCCCGGTTAAGGGTGCATATCTTATCCCAGGTGCCGTCGGTCGAGCCGTCGTCCACGAAAAGCACGCGGCTTTCGGGGGAGATGCGGCCTTCCTTAATATAACCGGAAAGCTTTTCACGGAGCCGTTTCCCGGTTTCGGGGAGCATTTCTTCTTCCTTGAAGCAGGGTATAACGATGTATAAAAGACAAGACATATCTGTTGCTTTCCTATCAGGGCAATGACCAGCCCAGTAGCTCTTCGATATCGGCGCGCCGGATGCGCGCTGCGGGAAACACGCGGGCGTTTGCCGCCCCGGCTGCGCAGGCAGCCGCTAAAGCGCCTTGTTCGGTCAGCCCACTGATGAGCGAATGGCAGAGAACGGCGGTAAAGCAATCCCCGCTGCCGACGGGGTTGACTGTTTCAACATGAGGCGCAGGGCAGTAATAAGTTCCATCCTGCGCAAGCCACATGGCGCCTTTTTCTCCTAAAGAGACGATGATGCCTTTAAGACCCGCCGGAGCGGCTTTCCGAAGGAGCGCTGCAGCAGCCGCTTCTTCTTCTCCTGCGGGGATATCTCTCCCCGAGAGCTGGCTTAACTCCTTCTGGTTAGGCTTGATGACATCAGGCCCGGCTTCAAAACCTTGCGTAAGGGCATCGCCGTTGGAATCCAGCAGCACAGGTACGTGCAGACTCTTGGCCGTCAGTACGGCTTCGCGTGCGAAAGAGGCAGATACCGGGCCCGGAGCGCTGCCGCAGATCATGAGTATGGAAGTCGGGAGGATCTGTTTGAGCGCTTCCTTCAGAAGAGGGAGCTCCTCCGGGGCGATGTCTTCTCCCTTCACATATCTTTGCTCGTCTGTTCCGTCGGGGTGCCGTATGGTATCGATCCTGCGGATATCCCTTGCGACGGAGACCTCGTGGAGGCGGATCCCATCATCGGCGCAGAGCCTGCGGAACCGGAGGCTGTTTTCACCTGTTCCTACGGGCACCATGGCGATGCACTCATCTCCCAGTGCCGTAAGGACGCGCGCCGCATTGATGCCCTTCCCGCCTGCTTCTTCCGTAAAGGATCCATCAGGCAGGTATGTGCGGTCGATACAGGGGTTGAGCGTAAGTGTTGCATAGCGTGCCATATCAGTCCGTAAGGAAATCCCGTATGGCGTTGTTGATGGCGGCACTTTTGGGGACGAGGACGGCCATGCCGTTTACGGTCTGACTCATAAACTGCCCGTCGCCAGGTACGCGCATTTCAAGGAAGTTTGCTCCTTTCAGTCTCAGAGCCGCAGGGGCCAGCTCGATCAGGTTCGGGAGTGTCAGATCGGTAGAAACCTTATCTATGTTGTTTATCGCCAGTTGTATCATTTGGGCGATGGAAAGCTTGGTCACCTTATCGAATATCTTCATGATGACTTCGCGCTGTCTGCCGGTACGGCCGAAATCACCGCCGGATTTTGCGCCGAAGCGGAAACGCGCATACGCCTGAGACTGGCGGCCGTCAAGGTGCAAAAGCCCTGTCTCCTTTAGAAGATCCGTTTCGATGGGGATGCCGAGTTCCTTGTTGTCCATCTTGAGCACAGCATTGACCCTGTCTTTGAAATAATTATCCTCGATGAGGATATCCAGGCCGCCCAGCTGGTCGATGAGATCGGCAAGCACAGAGAAGTTGACGGCGATATAATGGTCAAAGCCTATGCCGAAGTTCTGCCTGAGTGTTTCGTTCAGAAGATCGGCCCCGCCGAAGAAGAACGGGGTGTTCAGCCTGTTCGCATTTCGCCCTGGGATGTTCACGTACATATCGCGCATGAAGGATATCATGCGGATCTCGGCGGTATTCACATCTACGGAGCAGAGTATCATACAGTCGCTGCGCCCTGTCTTTTGCCCGGGACGCGCATCTATACCAAGCAGTATGATGTTGATCCTGCCGTCTGTGGATATCATGTCGTTGTCGTCGAGGGAAGAATCCTCCATCGCCCGCATCACCGACACTTCGATCTCGCCAAGCGTTTCCTGCCCTTTCACGCGCAGTGCGTTCCCGACTACGGTGCCGGGCTCGATCACATAGTTCTGCGCCGAAAGATACATCTCATCGTACCATTCCTGCGTAAGCTCATCCACCATGGAAATATCTTCGCCGGTATACGCAGGCGAAGTATCCTGCGCAAAGACGGCGCCGGGATATACCACAAGCGCTATGATGAGCAGCGCGGGGAAGAGCGTTTTTCTGATGGTAGTCATTACAGGGCCTTCTTTCCAAAAATAAATGTGGATCCTTTTCATCCTTTTGTCGGTGCGGGCGTAGGCGGCAGTATAACGCGGGTCTGTCTGAGACCTGCGATCCGCCAGCGGCCGTCGACCCTGGTGAGGGTCACCGTATATTCACCGCCCTGCCATTTCGGCGGAGTCGGGGAGATGGCGCCGCTGTTGACGAGCGATTGAGAAGATGCTACCGCGTAACCGGCGATATCATCCACTGTCTCCGTGATCGTAGCGGTCGCTACGTCCTCCCATGGCCATGTCCACATCCATGAGATCCGGCAGTTATAGGAATAACCGGTAATGGAGTAATCCGTCCACGGGGAAGAGGAGGACAGCGCGACCCGAAGCGTCCCATCCTCGGCGAGGAATTCACTGCGGAAATAGTTATCCAGATCTGTCTTGGAATCCCTTGTCAGTATCATGGATGCGCGGTCTTCCATCCCGTCCGTTATGACGATATAGATATTGGCCATGTTGAGCGCCATGTAAAAGCAGGTGATCACAAGGGCGGCGCAGAAGCTGATAAGGAGCATCCTGCCTGCGATGTATGAAAGTATCTTTCGCAAATAGCTCAATGCGTTCGCCTCATCATTCTTTCGAATCCATATCACTCAGCAGGTCTATCATCTGCTGAATCATCTGCTCATCCTGCAGGCGGAATTTGAATTCCACGCGGCGGGAGGCAGATCTGTTTTCGGTACCGTCCGTATTGTAGATCAGCTGCGATTCGCTCCGTCCGTTTGCCGTTATGATAGAGCGAAGATATGTCTTGGTAGCGTTTGTGATCGCCGTACATTCGTCGGATAAAACATAGCTTGCCACGGCCAGTGCTCTGTTCTGCGAAAGCGCCAGGTTGGAAAGATAATCGCCCTGTGAGTCCGTATGGCCTTCTATGATGATCTCACTGATATTGCTCTTGTAGTCGTCAGAAAAGAGCACATTCAGGTATACGGGGAGGAAACGGTCTATCATTTTCTTGCCGTTTTCGGACAGGTCGTAAGCGCCGGTCTTGAAGAGGATGCTGGAATCCAGTACGATGGAGCCGGTCGAAGGATCGACTGCAGCGGATATCTTGGCGGCTGTCAGGGCATCGCCGAGGGATGCGATGATGCGCTTGCGCACGCCGACCAGCTCGTCCAGCTGTGCCTGCTGTTCATCCAGCTGTTCCTGCTGGCTGGCGACGATAAGCTGCTGGTCTTCAAGGAGCGTCTGGGCATCGGCGAGGAGCTGCTGCTGTTCCTCAAGCAGTGCCTGCGCGTCCTCAAGCTCCGTCTTCTGGGTCTCCAGTGCTTCGTTTGCTTCTTCCAGTTCCGTTTTCTGGGCTTCCAGGGCTTCACTGAGCGATGCAAGCTCCTGATCGCGCAGGAGGAGCTTTGCCTGCTCCGCGAGGAGCAGCGTTTCGGATTCTGTCAGCTTATCCTGCGCAGTGGTGAGCTCTTCATCCTTTGTCTCAAGCTCGGCCGTCTTTTCCTCCAGCTCCGTCTGCTGCGCGGTAAGAAGGTCGCTCTGGCGCAGCAGTTCGGCCGTCTTGATCTCCACCATGTCGAAGTATTGGTATATGCAGTAAAAAACGATCAATATGAACACCAGCATCAGCGCGCTCATCAGGTCGGAAAAGCTGAGCCAGAAGCTGCCGCCTTCACCGCCGGAGGGCTTAGGTGTATGTCTTGTGTAGCGCATCGGCGTACCTCCTCAGGGGAACGACCGTTCAGCGGCGGTCATCGATGATGTTTCCGAGCTCGCGTACTGCCTCGACCATGCGGTCGCCCTGCTCGGCAAACATATCGGAAACGCTTTCGACCGTTTCGGGCAGCATGGAGAGCGTTTCCCGGACGTCCTCCACTAACTGCTCAAGGCGGCGGGTAGTCTCTCCGATATCGGAGAAGAAAGCATCGTAGGTCTTCTCAAGGTCTTCGTTGACACCGGCGACAAATGCCTTATGGGAATCCGTGAGCGCCTGTGAGCTCTCCCTGAGGGCCAGGGAGGAAGCGGAAAGATCCTTTTCGAGGGCGCTTATCTTTTCCGTTACCTTTTCGCTGGCGCTGCGCTGGTCGGATACGCTCTTTAAGATGTTTGACTGCATTTCGCCAATGGAGGTAAGGAGCGTGGACTGCTGCCTGGTCACGCTGTCGACAAAATCGATGGCAGTCGCGGTCTTGGAGGCTGCGCGTTCGGCCGCAGCCTGGGCATCGTTCAGCTGGCTGATATAGCGCTGGAAGCCGGCAAGCGAACTCTGGGATACCTTCTGGAGCTCGCTCGTATCCCGGGCAGAGCGGTCAAGCTGGATCAGTACTCTGTTCAGGTCGTCCTCGAGCGTCTTCTGGCGCTGCAGGGTATCGTTCATGACGGATGCGAGATTGCGGAACTGACCGTGGAGACTGGCATCCATGCTGCTCACGAAGCGGGATACGATATCGCCGAGTGCTTCTGCCTGTCTGTCAGTAGCGTAGCCGCAGAACCTGTCAAGACTTTCCGCAAGCGGCTGCATGGCATTCCCGACAGCGGCTGCCAGCTTATCGGTGAGCTCGGCGGACATCGCGCGAACCTGTGCGGTCTGCTCCTGCTGATAGATAGCGATCTGGTTCAAGGGGTCTACGGTGAGGATCCCGGCGTCATTGTGGATCGCAGCGTAGAAATCCGAAAGGGCGGAACGGGCACTGCCGTTCACAATGCCGGTCGAGACGGTAAACAGAACAGAGCAGACAACGCCTGCGATAGAAGTGGTAAAGGCATAGCGCATGCCGGGTATGAGCGTGCGGATAGCCGTCATGACAGCATCGGAATTGTCCATGGAGAAGCCGGCAAGTCCTTCCGTGATGCCCAGAAGCGTGCCTAAAAAGCCAAGGGATATCATAAGGCCGGGTACGGCAGAGGCAAGGCCGCTCTTGCCGGGCTGTGTGATGACGGTATCCTCGTTGATATAGTCCTCAACGTTTGAAGCGTTGTGGTATTCACCGTCGGCGAAGAACAGATTGTCTAAATACTCGCTCCAATGCGGGTATAACACGCCTTTCCCGAGAAAGGTATCCTCCTGCCAGGAATGGCGGCTCTTTTCGCCTTTGCGGATATTGCGGGCAGCGCGCGCAAGCAGTTTCTTTGTGTGCCATACGGGCAGCACGCATTTGGCGACGCCCAGCGCGAACAGTGCCGCGATAGCGAGATAGACGATTATATTGACCGCATTTTCGGAAAATCCGGATGTGAGAGCATTCCAGAATTGGCCCATAAGATAACCTCCCGTAATAAAGACGCTGCTATTAAGACGGCGGAAAGACCGCCGGAGTTCATGGCAAAAGCGCAAAAACATACAATTTACCATAATGTATTATATCATGGACAGCCCTATCGTTCAATAAAATCGGGTTATTGGCCGGTTATTATCCGGCGATGACCGATGCCTTCCCAAAAACAGGATTGACAGGAAACATGCGGAAGCGTACGATTATACCGCATACAAAATATGATCGGAGGATATGAGAATGCCTAAATTCGGTATCAGCATCTATTCGGTTTCCAGAAAGATCGAGGCAGGGGAATGGAACTGCACACAGGGCATCGAATGCCTTGCCAATATGGGTGCGGAGGTCATAGAGCTCGTGCCGTTCGGCATGGATATGACGCAGCATCCGGAGATCGTGGAGGAGGCGGCCCTTGCATCCGAAAAGTATCGCGTGCCGCTGGGGAATTATTCCCTGAACGCGAATTTCCTCATGCTCACGGACGATGAATACGAGGCGGAGATCAAACGCGTGAAGGCACATATGGACTGCGTGGCAAAACTCCATATCCCCACCATGCGCGTGGATTGCTCCAGCTACCGCCGCCCGCTGGAATACTGCACGCCGGAGCGCTTCCAGGAGGAGTTCCCGACCGTTATCAGGAGCTATAACCTGCTGTGCGACTACGCGGAGAAGTATGGCATCAAGATCCTCCTGGAGAATCACGGCTTTTTCATCAACGGCGCTGAGAGGACGGCACAGGTCTTCTACCACATGAGGGACAGGAATTTCGGCGGTCAGCTGGACTGCGGAAACTTTGTCTGTGTGGATGAGCGGCCGGAGATGAGCATCAAAAAGAATCTGAAGTACGCAACGACTATCCATATGAAGGATTTCTATATCCGCCCCGAGACCCGCGATCCCGGCAGGGCGAGCCAGTTTGACTGCTCCAATTCCTGGTTCCGCTCCCACGGAGGGGATTACCTGCGCGGCTCCATACTCAACCAGGGCGATCTGGATATCCCGGCTGTCATCCGCATGATAAAGCGAGGCGGCTTTGACGGCAATATCTTTATTGAGTACGAGGGCATGGAGGAGTGCGTGTACGGAACGGACGTATCCTTTACCAACCTGAAGCGTATCTGGGAAGAAGTCTGAGGGCCTCACCGCGTTCGGCGCGATATGTGCATGACGGAATGCGATATTTCTCACAGCGTTCTGTGAACCGGGTCCCCTGCACACCGCCGCAGGCGGCATATCGCACTGTCAGGCATATCGCGCACGAGTGAAGCGGGCGCATATAAGGAAGATTTGTCTATGGGATATGATGTGGTAGTTATAGGCGCCGGCCATGCCGGCTGCGAGGCCGCGCTTGCCTGTGCCCGTATGGGGCATGAGACGCTGCTCCTGGCGCTCAATCTGGATTCTGTCGCGCTCATGCCCTGCAACCCCGCTATCGGCGGAACCGCCAAGGGACATCTGGTGCGGGAGCTTGACGCGTTGGGCGGCGAGATGGGCCTTGCCATAGACGAGACTTTCCTGCAGAGCCGCATGCTCAATACCGGAAAAGGCCCTGCTGTCCATTCCCTGCGCGCGCAGGCGGATAAGCTGGCCTACAGGCTCCGCATGCGCCGCGCCATAGACGGGCAGGAAAGGCTTACCCTCAGGCAGGCGGAAGCTTCATCCGTCAATACCCTGAATGGCCGCGTCATATCCGTATCGACTACGACGGGGGATACGATCGGATGCCGGGCCGCGATCCTTTGCTGCGGCGTTTACTTAAAGAGCCGCATCATCATAGGGGATACCTCCTGGTACGGGGGACCGCAGGGCCTTCTCAATGCGAATCCTCTGGCGGACAGTCTCCGCGGGCTTGGCTTTGAGCTGCGCCGCTTCAAGACGGGTACACCCGCCCGTATCGATGCCAGGACCATCGATTTTTCGAAGATGACGCCTCAGCCCGGGGATGAGCCGGTGACGCCTTTCTCCTTCCTCTCCCCGCAGGATGGGGCCGGCATGAAAAACACTTCCCTTTGCTATCTCACTTATACCAATGAGAAGACCCATGATATCATCCGCCGCAACCTGCACCGCTCGCCTATGTATTCCGGGCAGATCCACGGTACCGGGGCGCGCTACTGCCCTTCCATAGAGGACAAGGTGATGCGCTTTGCCGATAAGGAGAGGCATGCCGTCTTCATGGAGCCGGAAGGGCTCTATACTACGGAATGGTATGCCCAGGGCATGTCTTCCTCCATGCCGGAGGATGTGCAGCGTGAGATGTACGCTACGATCCCCGGGCTTGAGCATGCCCAGCTCGTACGGCTTGCCTACGCCATAGAATACGAGACCATAGACCCATTGATGCTCACCAATACCTTTGCCTCCCGGGAGATCGAGGGGCTGTATTTCGCCGGGCAGATCAACGGCACATCCGGTTATGAGGAAGCTGCCGCTCAGGGACTGTATGCGGGCATGAATGCGGCGCTCTGGCTTTCCGGAAGGGAGCCTCTTGTCCTCACCCGGGCGGATGCCTATATAGGAGTACTGGTGGACGACCTTGTGACAAAGGGCACGGATGAGCCTTACCGCATGATGACCAGCCGTGCGGAGTATCGTCTCGTGCTCCGTCAGGACAACGCGGACCTCAGGCTTACAGAGCTTGGCTACAGGGCAGGCCTCGCAAGCGAGGAACGCTTTAGGCGCATGTGTGAAAAGCGCGAAGCCTCCGAAAGATTGAGATCGCGTCTGGAGAACACCTATATCGGCAATAAGGCGGGGCTTTCGGCTCTGCTTGAAGAAAAGGGCGAACCGGCGCGGGAGGGTTCCCTCTCCGAGGCGGATCTGCTGCGCAGACCATCCATGCATTTCTCGGATCTGGCGGCTTTTGACCCGGAGCTTGCCTGCATAAAGGTGGAGCAGGCGGAACAGGCGGAGATCAATATCAAGTACGAAGGCTATATCAGCCGCACGGAGGCGGAAATGCGGAAATTTCGCCGCGCGGAATCCATGCCGATGCCGAAGGATATCGATTACATGGCTCTTTCCGGTCTTCGGATAGAAGCCCGGCAAAAGCTCGCTAAGGCAAGGCCTGCGACTCTCGGCCAGGCAGCGCGTATACCGGGCGTTTCTCCGGGAGACGTGGCCGTGCTCATGATCGCCATGAGGCTGTGAGCCGCTGTTGGCGGCAGTATTTATGATTCCCGGGGAACGAGGGAATGATGAACCCGGGAAATAGTATGAAATCCTTTCTGAACATTGCCGCGCTTTGGAAGAAGACAGCTGCATCGGGAGGTATCTTTTCATTACAAGCCGTGCAGGAAACACGGTTTATTGATCTGTCGGGAGAGTATTGTGGAATATCGTATACTGATCGTAGAAGATGATCGCGGCATCGCGGATGCGATCGCGGCTCATATGGCGCAGTGGGGACTGCATACGGAGGCAGTGACGGACTTTCGCGCTGTTCTGTCAGATTTTGCGCGCGTGCAGCCGCATCTGGTGCTGATGGATATTTCTTTGCCGTTTATGAGCGGTTATCACTGGTGTTCGGAGATCCGGAAGGCATCACCGGTGCCGGTGATCTTTATTTCTTCCGCCTCGGACAATATGAACATCATTATGGCCATGAACATGGGCGGGGATGACTTCATCGCCAAACCCTTCGACCCGGGCGTACTGGTCGCCAAAGTACAGGCATTGCTGCGCCGGGCTTATGACTACGGAGCGTCCGCTCCGGTGCTGGAGCACAACGGCGCACTGCTTAATACCGGCAGCGGCGTGCTCACCTTTGCGGGGAAGAAGATAGATCTGACCAAGAACGAATACCGGATATTGCTCTCGCTCATGCAGAATAAGGGGAAGATCGTCAGCCGGGAAAAGCTGATGGATGCTCTGTGGCAGACAGACGCTTTTGTGGATGAGAATACCCTGAGCGTTAATGTCGGCCGCCTCCGTAAAAAACTGGATGCGGCAGGACTTAAGGATTTCATTGTTACCAGGTTTGGCATGGGCTATGGCGTGGGGTGCTGTGAATGAGACTTGTGTTTCGATATCTGAAGAGCAGACTGTGCGTGATCGTTATTTTTATCGCCTTCGCTCTGATCTTTGCAGCCGTCTTCGCTTTGTACCGTCTGCCGCTGGAGGCAGTTTTGTATCCGGCGGGACTGTGTCTCATGCTCGGCTTGAGCTGTGCGGCAGCGGGCTTTCTGCGGCTTAAAAAGCGCTGCGCGATACTGGAGGATCTTAAACAGCTGGAGCCTGGTCTTCCGGAGAGGCTGCCGGCGCCGCGGGACGTGGAAAATGCGCAGTATCAGGAGATCGTCCGGCTTCTTTGGGATGCCCGCAGCGTGGAACTGGCCCGTGCCGAGGCTGATCTTCGGGCTATGACGGATTATTATACCCTCTGGGCGCACCAGGTCAAGACGCCTATCGCAGCAATGCGCCTTAAACTGCAGGGTCAGGACAATGCTGAGGCCCGCAGCCTGCTTACCGATCTGGGCAGGATCGAACGCTATGTGGAGATGGTGCTGACGTACCTGCGTCTGGAGGGAAACGGTACGGATTATGTTATCCGGGAATGCGATCTTGACACTTTGCTGAGATCGGTTTTCAAACAATTCTCCGGTGAGTTCATCAGCCGGAGGCTGAAGCTGGATTATAAGCCTGTGAACGCCCGGGTGCTGACAGACGAGAAGTGGCTGGGATTCGTGCTGGA
>DBXA01000114.1:12221-14644 GCA_002309235.1 Christensenella sp. UBA1224
GACGCTGTGCGTCAAGGATACCGGCATCGGCATCTCTCCGGAGGATCTGCCCCGGGTCTTTGAGCAGAACTATACCGGCATGACCGGGCGGAAGAGCAGGCAGGCCAGCGGCATCGGCTTATACCTGTGCAAACGCATATGCGACAATCTGGGACATGCTGTTTCCATACGATCCGAGCCCGGAGAAGGCACGACTGTGCGCATTGACCTCGGCAGGCAAAAACTCACGATGGAGTAATTCTTACAAAAATGTTCGTTTTATCCGGGAAAATGTAAGCCGATCCGATGGAGCGGGTCGGCTTATATTACTAAAATGGAGGCATCTGACGAACAGGAGGATCGATCCATGAGTCTTTTGGAAGTCAAGGGCTTGAAAAAGGTCTACAAGACGCGCTTTGGCGGTCACGCTGTCGAGGCACTCAGGAATGTGAATTTCACTGTGGAGGAGGGTGAATACGTCGCTATTATGGGCGAGAGCGGCTCCGGCAAGACCACGCTCCTGAACATCCTGGCAGCGCTGGATAAGCCCACCTCAGGTACAGTGCTGCTGGATGGCAGGGATTTTTCCAGGATCAAAGAGAACGATGTGGCGACGTTCCGCCGAGAAAATCTTGGCTTCGTATTCCAGGAATTCAATCTGCTGGATACCTTTACTCTGGAGGACAATATCTATCTGCCGCTGGTGCTGGCGGGCAGGCGCTGGACGGAAATGCAAGCGCTGCTCATACCTATCGCGAAGACGCTGGGGATCACGGATATTCTGAAAAAGTATCCCTACGAGGTTTCCGGCGGCCAGAAACAGCGCGCTGCCGTTGCGCGGGCACTGATCACCTCACCTAAGCTGATCCTTGCAGACGAACCGACAGGCGCTCTGGATTCCCGATCGACGGATGAACTGCTGCGCCTGTTCTCCGAGGTCAACCGCCAGGGGCAGACGCTGCTGATGGTCACGCATTCCGCGCGCGCTGCCAGCCGCGCGGGCAGGGTCCTGTTCATACGGGACGGCGAGGTTTTCCACCAGCTTTATCGTGGTGAAATGACGGACGATCAGCTGTATCAGAAGATCGCCGACACGCTGACGCTGCTGGCGCAGGGAGGCGGTCGGGCATGAAGTTTTTTATCTATCCTTCCCTTGCCTGGGACGGCATCCGCAAGAACAGGCGTATGTCTGTGCCGTACCTGCTGACCTGTATCTGCATGGTTGCAATACACTATATCCTGGGCTTTCTGTCCTCTCCGACGGCGTTGGCGCTGCTGCCCCGGGGCAGATCGTCTGTGGAAACGATCCTGAACCTCGGAAAAACCGTGGTACTCATGTTCTCGCTGGTTTTTTTGTTCTATACCCATTCCTTCCTGATCCGCCGCCGGCAGAAGGAGTTCGGCCTTTATAACGTGCTGGGCATGGGCAAGCGAAACCTGGCGATCATCATCACCTGGGACAACATCATCACGTTCCTGCTGGCGCTGTCCGGCGGCCTGCTGGCGGGGCTTGCGCTCTCAAAGCTGGCGGAACTGGGACTTGTCAATCTGCTGGGCGGTACCATTGACTACCGTCTGCGTATTGATGTGGTCTCACTTTTCCGTACACTCACCTGCTATGCGGTCATATTCGCGCTGATCTGGGTGTCTTCCGTCATCCGTACGGCTCGTTCAAGCGCCGTGAGCCTGATGAAGGCGGAGAGTGTCGGAGAAAAACCGCCGAAAGGCAACTGGTTTTTCGCGCTGCTGGGGATCGGCTTACTGGCTGCTGCTTATTGGCTTGCCGTCTCGATCAACAATCCGCTGGACGCTGTGATGTGGTTCTTTGCCGCGGTACTTATGGTCATTGCGGCTACCTATCTTATCATGATCTCCGGCAGCGTAAGGCTGTGCCGGACGCTTGAGAGAAACAAAGGATACTACTACAGACCTGAGCATTTCGTATCCGTATCCTCTATGGCATACCGCATGAAGCGGAACGGTGCCGGCCTCGCATCTATCTGCATCATAGCAACGATGGTGCTTGTGATGCTATCCTCCACCGCCTGCCTATGGTTTGGCGCGGAGGATTCGCTTATCAGCCGCTACCCGCGGGAGATCGACCTGGATGTGCGAATGAACGAACCTGCGCAGCTGGACGATGTCAACGTGGACCGATTCCGGGCTGCTGCGGCGGATTTTGCGCGTACACAGGGCGTGGCGGCGGAGAACGTGCTGGACTACAGCTTCATCAACCTGACCGGCGTGATGGCAGGCGATACCGTTCAATGTGATCATGAACGGGCATCCGGCCGCGTAAAATACGGCGATCTGCGGGACATCTATCTGATCTCCGCTGAGGACTTTGCCGCCGGGACAGGCACGCCTCTCCGTTTGTCGGAGGGTGATGCCGCATTGCTTTTGGACAAGATGGACTATGATAAGGATTCGATCACCCTGGCCAT
>DBXA01000114.1:14689-30996 GCA_002309235.1 Christensenella sp. UBA1224
ATCCCGCGCATCACCATCATCGTACCGGATCTCTCTGCCGCTGTGAAAGGCTTCGAGCTCATGGACGGCGACGGCGGGTTAAAGGGACAGATCCAGTGGCTGTATGGATTTGATACCGGCCTTGATGACGATGCGAACAGCCGGTTTGCCCATGATCTGGATCTTGAGTTCTGTCAACTCTTTGAGAATTCAGGCTCCTTTGACTTTCGCAGCATCATGGTGGATGCCAGGGCGGACAGTACAGCGGATTTTTACGGTTCCTACGGGGCGCTGTTCTTTATCGGCATTCTGCTCAGCGGCGTATTTCTTTCTGCTGCCGTACTGATCATATACTACAAGCAGATCTCCGAGGGATACGAAGATGCCCGGCGATTTGATATCATGCAAAAGGTGGGAATGACCAAACGCGAGATACGCGCCAGCATCTCCTCCCAGCTGCGGCTGGTATTTGTCCTGCCTCTGGCTGCAGCGGGCGTACACCTTACTTTTGCCTTTCCGATGATCCGAAGGCTCCTCACCCTGTTCAGCCTGTACAACACCGGTTTGTTCGTTCGTACCACACTGGTAAGCTTTGCCGTATTTGCGGCATTTTACTGGCTTGTGTACCGCATGACCTCCGGAGTATATTACCGTATCGTCAGCGGGAGGGAGGATGCCGCTGCCTGACAGTAAACGGAAAGTAAAACAAAACCTGTCCGGTATTGTCGAAAGGATGCGTATCGTGTACAATTGTCAAGAGAATGGTATTATTGGCATTGGGAGGATATACGGATGAAGAAAACGATCGCGATCGCGCTTTGCGCTGTGATGCTGGTAACCGTCTGCGCGCTATGGCAAGGAATGACTGCGCAGGCCGAGGGGAAGGAGATCCTCTTCGGGACGTATGACTATGCTTCCGCGGTTTTGGGCGGCAGGGTAGGTGACAGCTATTACTATTCTGACGAGTGGTTCCTTGAAAGCCCGGAAGAACGCAATGACGCGCTGGCACTGGTCTCCGCCCAGCTTGCCGCCGCTTCGGACGGTGCGCAAACCGCAGAGCTGCTCCGGAAATTGGGCTTTTCGGATGTGGTGCAAGCGCGGTTTGACAGTGAAGACGCGCGGGACTGTGCCTACGTGACAGGCGTAAAGACGGTTAAAGGGCATGACGGGAACAGGACGGTACGGGCAGTCGTATTCCAGGGCCACAGTTACGGGGCAAAAGGATGGCTCCAGAATGTGACGGTCAATCCGGAGGATGGTGTTTCGGAAGAGCATGCGGCGTACGCCGAGGCAGCCCGGATCTTCCTGGAGGATTATGACGCCATGCCCAGGGAAGAGAATGGGATAGTATGGTTATGCGGTCTGAGCCGGGGCGGCGCTGTCGCGAATGTCGTTTCCGCGTATCTGCTTGAGCGGGAGGACGCACCGGAGCTCGTCTGCTTTACCTTTGAGGCGCCGGCGACGACCCAGCGGGATGATGCGCAGGGCGGAAAGTACTTGTGTATCTACAATTACCTGAGCGATGACGACCCGGTGACCATGATGCCGATGTGGGGGATGAAACGGTTCGGAACGGAGATACGGATCAATACCGAAACGCCGGAAGAACTGAGATCGGTACTGGAAAAAATAAACCCGGAAGCAGCGCTTTATACGGAGGAAGCGTATGCCAACGCGCCGGAGGGTGGTATCGGGCCTATCCTTACGGGGATCATCGGACAGCTGACGCTCACCATACCGGAAAGGGAAGAGTATTCTGCCGTTCATACGGTTTCTCTCGGCGAGGGGGAAACGTTTACATATACTTTCCAGGACGGTCTGAAGGCGATCTGCCGCATGATGCTCGAGGGGAACGGCGGAGGGCTCGGGAGCCTTTCTGACCTGTACGGATGCCTTCCGGATATCGTCTGGTCGTACCTGGCGGAAGCATGGGCAGAGGAAAACGATGCCCCGGATAGTGCCAAGCTGCTCATGAAGGCGGCAAAGACGCGCTGGGTCGCCGCGGGGCTTGGTCTGGAGCTTTTGCCGGAGGAGATCGCGGAAAACCTGCGCAAAGAGGATCTTTACGCGATATTCAGGCTGCTGTCTCCGATGCTGGTGAACAGAAGCATGATGACAGAGGGATGGGAGCTTCCTGAAAGAGAAGGGATCGATGGGACCGGGTTCATGGATCTTTCGGAATTGATACGGGTGTGGGCGAGCAGCTCCAGACTGATACTGTCTCACCAGCCGGATGTGATATTGGCACGGATGAAGCTGCTGGCTCCGGCTCCCGCATTTAAGGAGTATTCGCTGAAGATAACGGATCCGGCTGCGGGGGACAGCGTGCTTGCGGCGCCGGATGAGATACTTGCGCAGTCCGGGAGTGAAGACTGGCTGCGGATCTCCAAGGCGGAATGGCTTTCCGGAGGAGACGAACAGCTTATCGACGACAGCATCCACTATCTGCATGCTGCTGCGGCTTCCGTAGGACACCTGGTACCGGATGATTTCCGCTTTACGATCAACGGGGCAGAACCCGATGTGCAGGAGATAAGGCATGAGAACGGGACCTGCGTGATAGACGGCGTATGGTCTTTCCGGATAGGGGAACCGGCAAAGGCAGCTGTCCGCTTTGATACGGCGGGGCACGGGGAGACTCCGGAGGCATATGCAGTCGAGGCCGGGACGATGCTGCGCTATGCGCAGTATCAGCCGGTGGATCCCGGTACGGTTTCCGACGGCGAGGGGACATGGGATTTTGACGGCTGGACGGACGATGAGGGGAACGACTGGAAAGACCTGATTGTCCGGGAGGATGTGACGCTCCGCGCGGGCTGGAAACAGGTGATCGATGATATCGACCTGACGTTCGCGATACCTCACAGGGGAGACAGGATGGAGGATGCGCTGCTGGGCGTCGCGCTGCCGGAGGGCTTGCCGTTGGAATTCAACGGTATATCCATCATGGATGAAGAGACATGGGAACCGATGGAAGTGATCGGAGATGAGGATGAGTATCTCCTGATGGTATTTATAAAGCTCGAAAAAGGGTATCGATTCCTTTCGGCGATCACGGAGGATGGCGACAGCATATACACAGGAAGCGTTACGATCAACGGGGTGCCGCTGGACAGCGTGTCGCTTTCCTGCGAAATAGACGGCGATGAGATCACATGGTCGCTTATGTGCGAGTACAGCTTCCGGCCGGAGGAAGCCGAGAGGGAAGGATACGTGTTCAACCCGCACCTGCACGTACCGATACTGGACGGGGATGTCCCGCAGGAATACTGGGATTCATTCTACAACCTGTGTGACGCGCTGCTCGGGGGAGACGACTTTTGCCTGCGCGAGCCTGGAGGCTTATAAGTGGGCGACAGATCCGGTGACACTGACAGAGCTTTTCCCTCCTGCCTGCACCAAGATCGAAGGCGAGAGCAGGGATGGATCCGTTCCTTTTGAAAACGGCATCGGAAAGATCTTCTATCAGATGCCGGCAGAGGAATATGCGGAACGCCAGGCACAGTTCGAGGCGCTTGTCGTCGATGTGCTCAATACATGCCTTGAACCGGATGACGACGCGTTTGAAAAATGCCTGAAGCTGTTCGACTATATGTCGGTCAATTATTCATACCAGTACGATTTTCAGGCACAGATGTCTGACGGGGCAAACTATCTTGCATACACGACGGGCAAGGGGCAGTGCATAGAGCTGGCCAGCGTATATGCGTATTATCTGCTGCAGGCGGGCGTGGAGGCTTTGCAGGTCGGGTGCAATAATCCCGAGATGGCCCACGCCTGGACTTATACCGTGATCGACGGAAGGGGATATCATACGGATCCGACCTGGTCGCTGAGGGACCCTGAGGCAGGAGAAGAGCTCGGGCTTTACTATTTCCTGATGACTGATGAGCGCAGGAAGGATTCCGGATGCGCGTTGGACGATCTGACGGTGCCGCTCCTGCCGAGGTATTGGGCAAATTTCTCGGCTGCAGAGTTTACAGCTTCCGATGACAGGTATTGCTTCCCAGAGGGCTCCTTCCTCATGTCGATCGACGAGGACGGAAAAACCGTACATTACAGTTGTTGTGGCGAGGAATATGATCTTTGCTATGCCCAGGAGTGAGGTTTTGCCGTTATGACGGCATACAAGGTCGACAGAGGCACGGAGCTTGCCGATAACCTGCTGTCTTTTGTCGAAGGCTGTTCCTGGGTCGAGACAAAGGAGCATATTGCCGGGATGATCCGGAACTGGGAGTTTACGGATTGGGAGACGATGTCAGCGGCGGTCAAAGACGGGAAGATCATAGGGATGGCATCGGTGATGAAGACGGATTATTACCCGCTGCCCGAAATATATCCGCGGGTTTCCTGCGTTTTGTATCCGAAGAGTACAGGGGACAGAGGGTCAGCGGAGGATTGATCGCCTGCGCGAACCGGTATCTAAGACAGAACGGGTTTGACAGGAGCTATATCCCGACGGAATACACCGGGCTGTATGAGCATTACGGTTACCGGTATGAGAGGAATATAACGAATTACGGCGGCGGGACCGATCGGCTGTACGTGAAGGAGCTCTGACCGGCGGTCATATTGGATCGCGATAGATCTGAGCTGCTCGAGAACATATGATTGACAAACATATGAAAATATGTTAAATTCTATGTAGAGCATTCTTTCAGGCAAAGCGACAGACATTTCCTTTGGGAATCTTACGGATGAAAATCCGTTGGAGATAAACCGGCGGGCAAAGGATCTGCCGGAATATTAAAGGAGGTCCCTGATATGAGGAAGACCCTTTCCCTGTGCCTTGCGCTGGCGATGGTGCTGACGATGTTCGTAGGCGTTACCGCTCTTGCGGAAGGCGAAATGACTGCTGTCGGCACACCCCGCAGCGAGACGCTCGTTATGGAGTGCCAGTCCCCGACCGATAACCCCGGTCAGTTCAACCCCTACATGATCGGCTCCTCGATGGGCTTTGGTGTCCATCAGCTGATGATGTCCCATCTGTGGGAAATGGATACTGCTGCCGGTGAGCAGTTTGGCGAAATTGCCGACGGTATGCCGGAGCCCAATGAAGATTTCACCAAGTTCACCGTGAAGCTCCGCCAGGGCATCAAGTGGTCCGATGGCGAAGATCTCACCGCCGATGACGTGGTGTATACCTTCAACATGATCAAGACTACCGAAAAGGGCATCTCCATGACCGCCTATCTGAACACTATCCTCGATAGCGTTGAGAAGATAGACGATTATACTGTCCAGTTCAACATGGTCAGTTCCTTCCCGCGCCTGACCCAGGTCTTCGGCGTGACCATCTGGGGCAACAGCTATCGCATCGTACCGGAGCACATCTACTCCAAGCTGGAGGATGTGACTCAGTTCAAGGATCCCAATCCCGTTGTGGCTGGTCCCTACACCGTAAAGGATTTCGATCCCAACGGCTATTGGGTATTATATGAGCTGCGTGAAGACTGGATGCAGTCCACGCTGGGTGTCGCCGGTGCAGCCTATTACGGCTATACCGAGGCTGACACTCCCGCCAAGTACGTGTGGGTACGCGCCCTGGGCGATGATACTACCCGTCAGATGGCTATGATCAACAACGAAGTTGACCTGCTGTGCGAAGTCACTCCCGAGATGCTCGATTACATGAGGAGCCAGAATGACAAGATCGCCTGCTGGTACAACGAATTCCCCTATGCTACTTCTGATGACCCGTGCTCCAAGGGCCTGGTCTTCTCCTGCGGCCAGGGTGAGCCCTGGAACAACAAGTACTTCCACTGGGGCATAGCCCTCGCCATGGACTTCGATGAGATCTCCCTGGGCATCTTCGACGGCGCAGGACGCGCTGCCGCGTTCCCGATCATCACCGCTACCTCCTCCGGCCAGGAGCTGTACTACAAGCCCCTGCTGGATTGGCTCGAGAACGAGTTCACCATCGAGCTCTCCGACGGCACTGTACTGACCGGCGCTGACGTTTGGGATCCCGAATATGCTTTCCGCATGGCCGAATTCAAGGAGATCGAGGGCGACGAGGATTACCTGATCGACATGTTCGGCGTAGGCTGCTGGAAGTACAATCCGGAAGCCGCCGAGAAGCTCTTCATTGAGGCTGGCCTCGAGAAGAAGGATGACGGCTGGTACTACAACGGCGAAAAGTTCACCATCGAGATGTCTTACCTGGCCGATACCGAAGCCCAGGCAGGCCGCGGTGTTCAGGCTGCGTATGACCAGCTGAGCAAGTTCGGCTTTGATGTGACCATCGTCTCCAAGTCCTCCGCAAGCTGGGATACCGATGGATCTACCGGTAACTTCCAGATCGCGGGCTACTGGCCCTTCAACTTCATCACCAAGGACATCTATGACAAGATCCAGGGCTTTGATGCGGATTTGATCGTACCGGTAGGCGAGCGTGCCAACGGCCAGTCTTGCCGCTGGGACAATGCGGAAGCCACCGAGATCATCCACAAGCTGGCCGGTATCGATCCCAACAGCGAAGAAGCCTATCAGCTGGGCCTTGAGTTCCTGAAAATCGCTATCGAAGACCTCCCGATGATCGGCTTCCACTCCGGTGTTAAGTTTGTGCCCACCAACAGCAGCATCTGGGAAGGCTATCCGTCTGCGGACAATGCCTACAACGGCCCCTGGTGGTGGTGGAGCTGCTTCAAGTACATTGCCCCGCGCATCACCCTCGTAAAGTAATGTGCTGACAATAGCCTGAAACGGCAAACAATCCCATGTGCGCGCCGCTTGACGCGGCGCGCACATGCGGCATTTTGGGAATCCTTTCTGGCGCGCCCCCGTTCAGGCGGCGCGGATATCCTACTTATTGACAGGAGAATCTGTCTACGCAAACATGAAGGGGTGTAGCCAGTGAAGTTTTGGAAATACCTGGGCCTGCGTCTTACTACGTGGGCTCTGACGATCCTGATCGGCGTGACCTTCATATTCTTTATTCCGCGCATGTTCCCATCGGATCCGGTGGAGCGCATGATCGGAAATATGGAGTCTCTGTCCGGTTCCATGGATCCTGCAGCCAAGGAGGCGATGCGCAAATCGCTGCGCATTCAGTTCGGCCTTGACGGTTCGCTTTGGGAGCAGTATATCACCTTCCTTTGGAGGGGGCTCCTGCATTTTGATTTCGGCCCGGCGCTTATGAGCTATCCTACCCCTGCTGGTGAGATCATCGCCCGCAACCTGCCGTTTACTGTCGGATTGTCTATGTGCACCACCATCGTGGCCTGGTGCATAGGCAACTTCATAGGCCTTTTGGCGGGCTTCCGAAAAAATAAGAGGTCTTCCAGAATATTGGAAGGCATCGCTATCTGCATCTATCCGATCCCGTACTTTATATTGGCTCTGGTGCTGCAGATCATATTTGCGTATGTACTGGGCTGGTTCCCTCTGCAGGCGACGATCCAGTACAACAACGGCACGGCGACCTTTATCGCGACGCTGTTAAAAGCGTCTGTTTTGCCGGCTCTGTCTATTTTGCTGCTGGGTACCGGATGGTGGATCATATCCATGAAATCCCTGTCCGGAACCACTTCGGAGGAGGACTTCGTGCTCTATGCCCGCTACAGAGGGCTTTCCGAAGGCAAGATAGGTTACAGCTATGTGTTCCGCAATTCCATACTGACCCAAATCACGGCATTGGCTATGAGCTTGGGCGGTGTTTTCAACGGATCGATCATGACAGAGATCATATTCGGTTATCCGGGTGTGGGCACCCTGATACAAGGCGCGATCATGCAGTCGGACTACAATATGATACTGGGCTGCATCACCATATCCATCGTGGCTATCTCGACCTGCACCCTGATTGCTGACCTGATTTATCCGTTTATCGACCCGCGTATCCGTTACAGCTGAGGAAGGAGGGAGAATTGTGAAAAGGTTTTGGAAAAATGCCAGCTTCAGGCTGAAATTCGGTTTGATCGTTACATTATTCTTCCTCATTCTGGGGTTTGTCATCTATTTTGTGCCGCATGTTGATCCGTTTCCGAACGTTATTAAGGAAAAAAACCTGCCTCCCCGTATACCGGGTATCGAAAAGCTGGGTATATTTGACGGCACGGAAAACGGCGTCATGAAATACAAAGGCTCTACGGCAAACGAATATCACTACCTGGGCACTACTTCCCAAGGGCAGGATATTTTCTGGCTCCTGATAGAGGGTATCCACAATTCACTGACAATAGGCCTGATCGTAGCGCTGATCGGCACGGTGGTAGGCGTGTTTGTTGGACTTCTGTCCGGCTTTGTGGGCGGCGGCATTGACCGCTTCCTGATGCTGGTCACGGATACCTTTGTCGTCATTCCTTCTCTGCCTGTCATGATCCTCATGACGTCGCTTATGAAGGGCAGGGCGACTGTGATCATGATGGCACTGGTACTGGCGCTGTTTGCCTGGGCATGGCCCAGCAGGCAGATACGCTCCATGGCGCTGACCATGAAGGAACGCGATTTCATCCATACCGCCTGGTTTTCCGGTGAAGGCGTTCTTCAGACGGTGGCGACGGAGATACTGCCGTTCACTCTCACGTGGTCGCTTTCCAACTTCATGAACGCGACACTTAGCGCTATCGCTTCCGAATCCGGCCTGGCGGTGCTGGGCCTGTCACCCGCTAACCTGATCACGCTGGGCAATATGATCCAGTGGGCCCGAAATTATAACGCCATCATCATGGGCCGCTGGAACTGGATACTGCCGCCGATCCTGAGTACGATCGTTCTCTTCATCGGCCTGTTCATGCTGATCACCGGTTACAACGACTATCTGTCTATGAAGCGAGGTAGATAAAGATGCTGAAGATCGATCATTTGTCCGCCTCCTATAAGACCATTGACGGTAATGTACACGTCGTCAAGGATGTAAACTTTGAGATCCGTGATAACGAGGTTTTCGGCATCGCGGGTGAATCCGGCTGCGGAAAGACCACTTTGCTCAAAACGCTTTACGATATCGTGGAATTTCCCCTGGAGATTGATCAAGGGCGCGTTATCCTGAGCGGCGTCAAGAATGGCAAGGAGTTCTCTTACCAGTCCGGCCAGATCCGCAAGAGTTGGTGGAATCATATCTCCTATGTCCCTCAGGCGGCTCAGAGCGTGCTCAATCCCATTGTGAGGCTGAAGGAACAATTCCTGGATTCCATTCCCAAGGAAGACCGGAAGAACGAGACCGAGCAGCAGACGCTGGCCAGGGTGGCAAAATACCTGGAAGACCTGAGTCTCTCTCCGGACGTACTGGACGCTTTCCCGTTCCAGCTTTCCGGCGGCATGCGCCAGAGGGCTATCATAGCGCTGGCAACATTCATGTCTCCCAATGTAGTGCTGGCGGATGAACCTACCACTGCGCTGGATGTCGTCGTCCAAAGAGGCATACTGATGATGCTCATGCGCCTGCAGAAGCAGTTCAAAAACACGCTTGTCATCGTCAGCCACGATATGGGCGTGCACTATCAGATCACTGACCGGCTTGGGATCATGTACTCCGGCAGCTTTGTTGAACTGGGAAATACCGTGGATATTTTTGAGGATCCCATCCACCCCTATACCAAGATGCTTATCGGCGCCTTGCCCAGGGTAGGCGACAAGAGCCAGAAAGTAGGCATTCCCGGCCGTCCGCCGGCTCTCAGGAATCCGCCTCCGGGCTGCCGGTTCGCGCCGCGCTGCCCCATGGCGATGGACAAGTGCCGGCAGGATCCCGCCCCGGAATTCCGGGAGATCAGACCCGGCCGTTTCGCGGCCTGCCATTATCTCGAATCGGAGGTGAACTGACATGGCGGAAAAGCTTCTACAGATGGACGGTGTCAGTAAGATCTTCCGTATCGGCGGCATGCTGAGCCGCAAGAGGATACTTGCCGTGGACGATGTGACCTTGAGCATCGATACCGGAAAACCCGTGATCCTCTCTATTGTAGGGGAATCCGGATGCGGCAAGTCTACCCTGTGCAAGATGATACTGCGCCTGCACAAGCCCGACTTGGGCACCATCAGGCTGCTGGGGCAGGATTATTCAGACCGTAAGAACTACAACCCCCATCAGTTTAAACTGGATGTGCAGCCCATCTTCCAGAACCCTTACGAGACCTTCTCCATGCGAAAGACGGTGGACAGCTATCTGTACAACACGGCACTGCGCCTGGGCATCTGCAAGAACCGTGCGGAGGCTGATAAGCTGATAGACGAAACGCTGCACAACGTGGGCCTGTCCCTGCAGGTAGTCAAGGATAAGTACATGACCCAGTTCTCCGGGGGCGAACTGCAGCGCGTATCCATCGCCAGGGCGCTGATCACCAGGCCAAAGCTCATCATAGCTGATGAGCCGGTGGCTGCCATCGATGCCTCCATGAAGATGAACATCGTAAACCTCTTTAAGGAGCTGAAGGAGAAATATAACGTCTCGTTCATCTACATCACGCATGACCTTTCCACCGCGTACTATGTCTCTGATTATATCGCCACCCTCTACCGCGGCGGGATGATCGAATACGGCCCGGCCAAGGAGATCATGGACAACCCGGCGCATCCGTATACCGAGCTTTTGATGAACGCGGTGCCCAGAGTAGGCGACAAGTGGAAGGATGACATGGTCATGCCTGACATGGAGGACAAGGAATACGCGATCACTTACTGCAAGTTCGCGCCGCGCTGTCCCTATGCGACAGACGAATGCCGCAAGAGCCGTCCTCCCATGAAGGACCTGGGAGGCGAGCGTAAGGTGCTGTGCTTCCACTCGCTGGTGAAGCCTGAGAAGGAATATTGATCACTATAGGAACTTATGGACGGGACTGTTCGCCATATGAACGGTCCCGTCCGTTTCATTTATATATCATCATATTTGCTTATCGTATACCTGAGATGAGGATCCTCCCGAAGGCACAGGTGCATGTTGTTTTTTCGTGAAATACGCTTTTATAGGCTTTCTGTTCGGAAATAAAGAGTATAATGGGTTTCAGGAACTGTAATCTCCCTTGACTGCACTTTGCATGGAGGCATGGATGAGTACCCTGAAACGTATCTTTAAACTGTGTGCACCTTATCAAAAAGCTATTTATCTGGGCCTTTTCCTCCAGACGGTCGTGATCGCCACAAGGCTGATCATGCCGTTCCTCACCAGATCCGTCGTGAATGATGTCATTACCGACGGGAAGACCGAGCTCCTGAACGGCCTTTGCGCGGGGATCCTGATACTGGTCTTTGTCCGCGCGGGGACGAATTATGTGCGTTCCCTCCTGTTTGAAAAGACCTCCCAGGATGTCAGCTATGACATGCGCGTAGGCCTTTACAAACACCTGCAGGAGATGCCCTACGAGTTTTACGATAAGAACCGCGTGGGCGAGATCATGAGCCGCATGACGGGCGATCTGGAGGGCGTGAGGAACCTGATCAATTCCGGTTTCCTGACTGCCTACGAACAGATACTCTCCTTTGTCGGCGCCCTCATTTTCATGACGTTCATGTGCTGGCAGATGACATGCCTTCTCCTCATTTTCGCGCCGCTGATCGCGATATCCGCCTGGTATTTCAGAAAGACCATACGGCCTGTATTCCGCTCCATAAGGGAACAGAATGCCGTGCTCAACACCCGCGCGCAGGAAAACCTGGCGGGTATGCGCGTGGTCAAGGCTTTTGCCCGGGAGGATTATGAGAGCGAGCGCTTTGATGTGGAGAATACCGAAACGCTGCGGCGGAATCTGGAGGCGACCCGCATCTGGTCCAAGTACTACCCGATCATGGAGCTCCTGAGCGGCCTTTGTACGCCTGTCGCCCTGATCGGCGCGGCAATACTTGCGGGAAGCGGCCGTATGGACGCGGGTACGTTCGTAGGTGTCACCGGGTATATCTGGATGATCACCAACCCGATGCGGATGCTTTCCAACATCATCAACATGTTCACCAACGCCACCACCTCTGCCGAGAAGCTGTTCTACTACATCGATTTCGGCTCCTCCATCAAGGAACCGGCAGACGCCGTCTCCCCGAAGGAGTTCAAAGGCCATGTGAAGTTCGATCACGTCAATTATACCTATGGCGGAAAGCCTGTCCTGCGGGATGTGACCTTCGAGGCTCTTCCCGGCCAGACCATTGCCGTGATGGGCGCTACCGGCGCGGGGAAATCCACACTGGTCACGCTGATCGGCAGGTTTTACGATATACAGTCCGGCTCCATAGAGGTGGACGGGATCGATATCCGCAGGCAGAAGCTCAAGCCCCTCAGGCACGAACTGGGCTATGTGCCGCAGGAGACATTCCTCTTCTCGGATACCATAGAGGAAAACATACGCTTCGGCCGTTCGGACGCGGACAGGGAAAAGGTGGTCCGGGCCGCCAGAGTCGCCCAGGCGGAGGAGTTCATAGAGCACATGCCGGATAAATACGATACGGTCGTAGGTGAGAGGGGCATGGGCCTTTCCGGCGGACAGAAGCAGCGCGTGGCGATCGCCCGCGCGGTGCTGACAGACCCGAAGGTCCTGATCCTAGATGATTCCACCTCCGCGGTCGACATGGAGACCGAATACGAGATCCAGCAGGAACTCAAGGAGGTGCTCAGGGGCCGTACGACATTCATCATCGCGCACCGCATCTCCTCTGTCAAAAACGCGGATTGCATACTGGTGCTCAAGGACGGCGAGATCGCCGAGCGGGGCACCCATAAGGAGCTGCTCGCCAAGGGCGGCATCTATGCGAAAATGGTGGAAGACCAGACGGCGTCGTTTGCGGATGCTGTCAGGCCGGCGGCCGGAGAGGAGGAATGACGCATGGCAAAGATGCTCAGACAGATCGATGACGAAGCCATCGAAAAACCGTTTAACAGATCACAGTTTGTCCGCCTCATGCGGTACATGATGGTGTATAAGAAGTACATGATCGGCTCCATCCTGCTGATGGCTGTCGCTACGGTGTGCTCGCTGGGCCAGCCGTTCCTGCAGAGCCGCGCCATAGGTTATCTGCAGGATAAGGATATGCTCAGTTATATCCCGTACCTTGTCGGCGGCATGGTGCTGCTCGGCATTGCCAACGCTCTGTGCACCAGGCAGAGGGTCCGCTGGATGGATACCTCCGGCCGTAAGGCGTTGGCGACACTCCGCCAGGACCTGTTCGACCATATCCAGACTCTTTCCTTCTCCTTCTTCGATACCCACTCTGCGGGCAAGATACTGGTGAGGGTCATAAACGACGTGAACGAGCTGAACGATCTGTTCACCAACGGCATCGTGAACGTGCTGGTACAGTGCTTTACGGTACTGCTCCTGCTGGTCATCATGTTCATTGTCAACTGGAAGCTGACGCTCATCGGCATGTGCATACTGCCGCTGCTCCTGTTCCTCATGTTCAAGATCAAGAGGGTCATGCGCAGAAGATGGCAGATCGTGCGCATGAAGCGTTCTTCCATGAACGGCTACCTGCATGAATCCCTGACGGGCATGCGCGTGACCGAGGCCTTCGTGAGGGAAGAGGAAAACGCCGATACCTTCGCGAACGTCAACAACGATATCCGCAAGAGCTGGATGCGGGCTATTTACATCAACGCTTCCTTCTGGCCGTTCCTGGATATCACGGGCACTATCGGGACCGTGCTGGTGTACTACTTCGGCGTCAGGTTTATGGGAGAAGGCGGGCTTGAGCTCGCAAACCTGCTCTTGATCCTGTGGTACCTTGGCAGGTTCTGGGAGCCTCTCAACAACCTTTCAAATTTCTACAACAGCCTGCTGACCGCTTCCGCATCCATGGAGCGCATCTTTGAGATCATGGATACGCCCCCGGATATCGCGGACAGGGAAGGCGCGAAGGAAATGCCTCCCATCAAGGGATCGGTCGATTTTGAACATGTGGATTTCTCCTATGACGGGGAGAAACAGGTGCTCAGGGATGTTTCCTTCCACGTGGAGCCCGGCCAGACCATCGCTTTGGTAGGGCCTACAGGCGCGGGCAAATCCACCATCGTCAATCTGCTCAGCCGCTTTTACGATGTGACGGGCGGCGCGGTGAAGATAGACGGCATGGATATCCGGGATGCGAAGCTGCTCTCCATGCGCAGGCAGATGAGCGTTATGATGCAGGACAGCTTCATCTTCTCAGGCACCATCATGGAAAACATCCGCTACGGCAGGCTCGATGCCACGGATGAGGAGGTCATCGAGGCGGCAAAAGCCGTGGATGCCCACAGCTTCATCATGAATATGGAAAAGGGTTATGAGACGGAGGTCAACGAGCGCGGAAGTTCCCTCTCGGTCGGGCAGAGGCAGCTCATCTCCTTCGCGAGGGCGCTGCTCAACGACCCGAAGATACTGATACTCGATGAGGCGACATCTTCCATCGATACGGAGACGGAGCTCCTGATCCAGAAGGCGCTGGCGGTGCTCCTGAAAGGGCGCACATCCTTCGTCATCGCGCACAGATTGTCCACCATACGCAACGCGGACTGCATCATGGTCGTGAGCGACGGCGTCATTACCGAGCGCGGCACGCATGATGAGCTCATCAGGCTCAAGGGCGGCCACTACCGCGGTCTGTGTGAGGCGCAGTATCGATTCATGCTTGAATAACCGGAGGATTGGGGCTTCAGAACCCCGGAATAAAGACAGGATCGGAGTTTTTTCTCCGATCCTGTTTGCGTTATGGGAGCACTAAGGTTTTATCTCGGCTTTTCGGAAGGCGTCCAGGGCCCTGAGGCGGATGAGCCTTTCGATCGTCCAGCAGTCGCGGATATCACACTTGCATTCGATGCGTATGGTCGCGGCGCCCCGGTCGCTGGCGATGATGCCCTGCACCGTGGGCGGTTCGTCCATGAGGTCGCTCGCGTCGTCAACATCCTTCATGGCCTCGCGGAGCACCTGTATCGCCCTGTCATAATCCTGCCCGTGGGCGACCGTGATATCCACCAGGGCGCAGCGGAAATCCCGCGTCATGTTGATGACCGTGCGGATATCGCCGTTGGGGATGAACATCATATTGCCGTTGGTGCCGCGCAGCTTCGTCGTGCGCAGGCCCACGCTTTCCACAGTACCGGTAAAAGCGCCTATGGAAACGATATCGCCTACCTTGATATAGCCGTCGATCCACAGGAACATACCGGATATGACGTCCTTTACCAGCGTCTGGCAGCCAAAGCCGATCGCTACGCCGCCGACGCCCGCGACGGCCAGCAGGCCGGATACGTCCACGCCCAGCATGGATAGAACGGCCATGGCGATCGCGAAGTAAAGCACGTAGTTGAATATGCTGGTGACGAGCGAACGGGTGGTCTTTTCCGTTGAGGGAGCGGGACCCGCCGGTTCTCCCCGGAGGATATCCTTTTCGGGGTCTTGAGGCGAAGCTTTGCTGCGGTGCGCGGAAACGCGCCGTATGATCCTGCGCCCGATGCGCAGCACGACTACGCCGAGCAGTATGATGAGCACGCTGCCGGCGAGGCGCATGGCCAGGCCCGGCAGTTCATTCACAAAGGCCTGAAAACTGTTGACGATGGCCTTGGTATCCACATCCGCCATAAAGCGTTTCCTCCCCTCGTATACGGAAAATGATAGCATAGGAACAGGGCGTACGCAAGTTTTCCCAACTGTTTTTCCGCTTATTGACAAATAAAGGACCCCGGCAGGCGTGCGGCATGCCGGGGCCGGGTGCTGTTTATGGGATCAATGGCCGTTCTGTAGCACGCTCTGGAGGATCGCTTCCAGCTGCTCCGCGGGGATCTCGACGCCGCTTACATGGGCGAGCGGCGTATGCAGGATCTCACCTGTCAGCTTCAGGTTGAAGATCTCGCTTTCGCTTCCGTTTGCCTCCATGGTCAGTCTGAGCCCGGTATCGAGTGTTTCCTGTGTTTCGAGATATGTGCCCTTTGCGACATAGCTCATATTTCCGTTGCCCAGGCAGAGGGTGATGTAATAGGTGCCGTCCTCCTCCTGGCCCGCGTTGATGCTCAGCTTATAGACCTGTGTCTGTTCACCGGAGGTCACGGCAAAGGTCCATTCGATGCCGTCCTCCTGCATTTCGGCTGTGCGGGCGATCTCTGTGCCGTTGTAGAGGTAAATGTGCATCTCACCCATCAGCAGGGAGTAGCCGAAGCCCATGCGCTGGTCGACGGCGAGTGTCGCTTTGGCGAACTCCGCCCCCTGTGTGCTGAGAACGAGCGTGTAGACAGAGTCTTCTCCCATGGAGCCGGTGATATCGAAGGAGCCCTGCTCGAGCACTAAGTTGCCCTCGAGGTCTGCCGTTGCGGGATCAAAGGATGCCGCGAGCTGATAGACAGGATACATCACGTCATCATTGCCGATACCGTTGCATACGGAGGTAATGGTGAGGGTTTCGCCTGAGATCACCTCGAGATCGAAGATGTCGTTCAG
>DBXA01000144.1:0-188 GCA_002309235.1 Christensenella sp. UBA1224
TTGTCCCAATCCGGATCGGCCTGCGCGAACATCTTTTCCAGGAGCGCCTTGTACTGATGCTCATCGAAACCGGCAAAGCCCTTCTCTGATTTCAGATAGGTGTAAAGGGGCAGTTCATCGGGGCCGTTCACATCGGCCTTCTTCATCTGGGGGAAGGTCGTATTGAAGTGCATCGTGCAGAACTCATG
>DBXA01000144.1:206-1270 GCA_002309235.1 Christensenella sp. UBA1224
TGGTTGCAGGGGATATCCAGGATCTCAAGGCCGCGGTCGTGATAATCCCGGTACATCTGTTCGATCGGCGCGTACTGGGGCGTGAACCCGCAGCCGGTGGCAGTGTTGACCACCATGATCACCTTGCCCTTGTAATCCGCCAGATCCAGTGTTTCGCCTTTTCCCGTGGTGATCTTGTAATCGTAGATCATGTTTCATCCATCCTTTCATCTATTCAGCAGCGCTTCCACCTGCGCCTGCTTTTCATACAGCACGCAGCCGCCTGAGTGATGGTCATCAAGGAACCCTCCGCTTTGGAGCGCCTGAAAAAGGGGTGAGCGCAGCGCCTCCCGCAGGGAAGTATCCCGCACGTTGATATCCGAGTACGGGGAAAACGGACAGGGCTCGGCACCGCCGTGGGAATTGATATGGAAGAAACCGCGTCCTGCCGCGACACAGCCGCCGCTGCTCTTCTCATCTCCCGGGAAGGAGATGTATACCATTTTCGGATGCTCTGCCCGCAGGCGGGCGAGCTCCCCGCTCAGGTATTCCCGTTCCGCATCGCCCGGCGCGAGAGCCGCGCTGTCATCCGCCACGGGGACAAATTCCACGAAGATCACCGCTTTGCAGCCGCGGTCCGAGAGCTTTTTCAGGAAAGCATCGGAAGATACTTCCCGGATATTCTGTGTGGTGACCGTTACGGAGGCGCCGAAAATGAGGCCCCGCTCGGAAAGGGCATCCATATTGCGGATCAGCCGGTCGTAGACGCCTTGGCCCCGGCGGGCATCCGTCGTTTCCTTTTCACCCTCGATGCTCATGACGGGGACCAGATTCCGGCACTCATCAAAGAGACGGAAACAGGACTCATCCATGAAGGTCCCATTGGTGAAAACGGGGAACAGGATATTCGGATGCCTGCCGGCGGCTTCGATGACATCCCGGCGGAGCATGGGTTCGCCGCCCGCCAGAAGGATAAAGCTGATGCCGAGCGCATCCGCCTCTTCGAAGATGCGCAGCCATTCTTCTGCCGTCAGCTGGCGCACCGGCTCAGTGTCCGCGGTCGCGTGATTGCAGCGCGAATAGCA
>DBXA01000144.1:1309-3814 GCA_002309235.1 Christensenella sp. UBA1224
GGGATATGCTCGCCCGCGTTTTCAGCCTTTCTGCGCTTGGCGGAGGCGGCACGGCTTGCCAGCGCAAATCTGGCCATATACGCGCTTTCCCTGGGATTGCGGAGCGTCGCGCGGACAATATCGCCGACGATGCGCTCGACGCCGCGCGTCATATACGTCTGAATATCGAAGCTCTGATCCATGGTTCTTATGTTCATCCTCCTCCGGGTCCATCATCGGTGGATCTCTGCGCGCCTGTCCTTCCGATACGGTTTCACTTCCCGACGATCTCCTGCAGGATGCGCGCAAAAGAGGCATCGTACGCCTCCTGCTCGGCTTTGCGGCCGGCCGGATCCATCCCGGTGATCCTGTAAGAGCGTATCCATTTCAGCCGGCTTGCCGCCTTCTCTGTTTTAACGGCAGCCTGTATGTATTCCGGGCCGACCATCAGGAGCTTCAAAGCATCGGCGGGCTGCAGGAAGCCGCTGGTGATGATCCCGAGCGTTTCAAAGATGGTATCGTTGGCGATCGGCCCTGTCACTTCATCCGCCGAAAGAGGATCCTCGGCTCTCCGGTTCCGTAAAATATAGCGGAACCACTCTTCATCGCGGTCGAACCTGCGGATCGACAGACCGCTCTCATCCAGCTCATATTCGTTGAGGACCGCGTCCGCCCCGGCCCAACGGTATGAAAAATCCCTGTCGGGGGACAGATAGAAGCCCTGTCCGAAATCCGCGTTTATCCTTCCGCGGCGGATATCCGGTTCACGGATCTCTTCTTTGCCCGTATGATACAGCCTCACGCGCTTTTCCTCATCGTTTTTGGTTTCCAAGCAGTTCATAGAGCAGGGCATACAGCATTTGGGCTTTTTCAGCCGGCAGATCGATACAGCCCGCAACTTTGCCGGGGATATCCTTCGCCTTATCCTGCAGCGATCTTCCCTTATCGGTAAGCGTGATCTCGACGATACGGTCGTCCTCCCGACAGCGGCGTCTTTCCACATAGCCGGCCTGCTCCAGCTTTTTCAACAGAGGGGAGAGGGTGCCGTTATCCAGCATCAGCTTTTCGCCGAGCTCCGTGACGGTTATCCCATCCTTTTCCCAAAGGACGAGAAATACGATGTACTGCGTGTATGTCAGCCCCAAGGGCTTGAGCCAGGGCGTGTACAGGCCCGTCACATTCCTCGCGGCTGCGTAAAGAGGGAAACAAAGCTGGTTGGCCAGCTTCATTGCCTCGTGATAATCGTAATCCATAGCTTTTCCTTTCACTATGTATGATACAAATATATTTTATAAAATATATATGGGCCTGTCAAGGCCCGTCAACCGTTTTTTACCGTAAAGCAGCGGGGGATGAAGGCGCAGCGCAGAAAGCCGCGGGCGGACCCGGAGGACGCAGACGAAGGATACGTTTTTTCCGGATCGGGAGGGAACTCATTTCTCCATGGGGAAGGGAAGAGGGGCGGCGGAAGGCGCTTTCCGGCTGCGGGGCGTCTTTCCCGCCGCGGGAGGCGATTTCCGGCTTTTTACGCTCTTTCCGGCACTGCCGGCGCTCCTTGACGCTTTCCCATAGGCAGGGGCGCTTTTCCGCGCGCTTGTTTTGCCGCCCTTTCCGCGATAGGGCTCCGGCTCAAAGCCGGCGTTGGGATCGGCCCGGTCCGCGCTCTCCACCAGGAAGGCGCTGTAGCGCCGTATGCTGCCCATAAACTTTTCGTACAGGGCGGCGGCGGCATCCTTACTGCCCGCGCGCGCCATTTTGTTGAGAGCCCTTTCCCACCTGCCCGTGGTCTCCGCGGAGGACATCTCCTGCGGCACAACGGCGATGAGCCTGCGGCCCTTGTCCGTCGAAACGATGCTCTTTCCCTGCGTGCGGATATAGCCGACCTCCTCAAGCCGCTCTATGATGGCGGCGCGGGTGGCGGGGGTGCCGAGGCCGGAATCCTTCATGGCATCGCGCAGCTCCTCGTTTTCGATATCCTTCCCGGCGTTCTCCATGAGCCCCAAGAGGGACGCGGTCGTGAGCCTTGCGGGCGGCTTTTCTTTCTTCTGGGCGATGGAAGTACCCTTTACGGGGTAAAGATCGCCTTCTTTGAGGGATTCGGGCAGAAGCTGCTCCTCATCCGCATCCTTCGGCGCGTCTTTTTCGTTATGGTATACCTCTTTCCAGCCCGCCTCGACGGGCTGTGTGCCCGTTGAGCGGAAGAGATGGCCTTCGCACTCCGTAAGGATGCGCGTGGAGCGGTATTTATGATCCGGATACAGGGCCGCGACCAGGCGGCGGGCTGCCATATCGAATATCTTTGCCTCATCCGGGGAAAGGGTCTTTGAAGAAGCCGGGACCCCGGTCGGCACGATGGCATGGTGATCCGATACTTTTGAATTATCGTATACCCGCTTCGGCACAGGAGGCTTCGGAAGAAGCCTTTTCGCGAATTCCCCGATATCGCCCTCCAGGGTGGAGAGCACCTTCGCGATCTTCGGCTTCATATCATCCGTGAGACAGCGGCTGTCCGTGCGGGGATAGGTG
>DBXA01000144.1:3868-4338 GCA_002309235.1 Christensenella sp. UBA1224
TCCCGCTGGAGCGTGGTGAGGTCGTAGAGGAGAGGGGGCCTGGCGGTCTTCAGCTCCCTTTTGATCTCCTTCACGCGGGCTGTCCTGCCCCTGACGGCAGCCTCCGCCTGCTCGATCACCTTTTTATCGAAGGAACGGGTCTCGTTGGTCTTCGTATCGAGCCAAAGGCCCTTGTAGGCGCCGAAATCCGCCGTCAACTCCCAATAATCACGGGGGACAAAGGCTTCGATCTCCTTATCCCGCTTTACGACGAGGGCCAGGGTAGGGGTCTGCACGCGGCCGAGGGAGAGGAGCACATGGTATTTGATGGTGAAGGCGCGGCTGGCGTTCATACCGACCAGCCAATCCGCCTCGCTCCGGCAGCGGGCACTGGCATAGAGCGCGTCATAATCGGCGGAGGGCAGCAGGTTGTCGAACCCTTCCTTAATGGCGGCATCGGTCATGGAGCTGATCCAGAGCCTGCGGAAGGG
>DBXA01000144.1:4406-12841 GCA_002309235.1 Christensenella sp. UBA1224
CTTTCCACTTCCGGGGAGAGCATCAGCTTTTTGACGGCGGAAAACTGGGAGCTTGTTTTGGGCAGCACCTTTGTCTTCAGCACATCCGGCAGCATGGGCAGCGTATCCCGCCGCCAGTGCTGCCATGCCTCGTTCAGTTCGCCCGGATCGCATATGCCGATAAGATGGCCCAGAGCCCAGGTGACGATATAACCGTTCCCCTCCAGACACCCATCGCCCCGTTTTCCGGCGCCAATCACGCGCGCGATATCTCGGGCAACACTGGGCTTTTCCGCTACCACAAGGATCGACATACGGTCTGGTTTCCTTTCTCTTTCGTAAAAACAGGCCCGCTCCGCGCCGTTATCCGTTCAGGAGCCCGGTAAGCTCCGCCGTATACGCTGGAATGCCGCTTACCGAGAGATCCCGGTTTACGAGCCATTTCACGGCCGCTATGGAGAAATCCAGGTCATAGGAGGAATTCAGCATACTTGTATCGGCGAACATGTATACACTGGACAAGAGCACGATGCGGGTATCCTGGCTCCCGTCGTCCGCATCCGGCTGCCAGACCGCTGCACAGGCAAGCACCTGGCTGCCTTCCGCGACAGCGTCGGAACGATCGGTCAGTTTTGTCCCGGAAGCGACTGATTTCACAGATTTCACATAGGAAAGCTCCGAAGAGGAGAGCAGCGTATCGTACTGCACGCCGGAAAGGCTCGCATTACACCTGTTGATCGGACATCCGCCATAAACAAGCAAGCGTTGACCGTTTGCCGCCAATGATGAAGTTATCTCATTTTCAGCGTTCACCGCGGGTACTACCAAGACAGGCGTCGAGACCCATAAATCCGCGGAATCACTGTCTTCCACAACATAGCCATCGCCATAGCAGAGCCCGTAAGCTGCCAGCAGCGAGGTGAAGTTCGGGATATCCCCAGACGCCGTCTGGTTATCCGGCGTTACGAGGAGACGGCCACCGGCCTGCAGCCATTCCGACAGGCCTTCGTACTCCTCATCGGCGAGGTCTGTGTGAGGATTGGCAATGATAACCGTGTCTTCGGGCCCGGGAACGGCATCCGCTCCGAAGACGAGGCTTTTTACATCGTAATTCTTCTCCTCGAGAGCTGCCGTGAAATCGGTCATTTTATCCATGCCGATCTCGTTATGGCCTGTCAGGAAGTACACGGCCGGCTTACTGTCATCATCCAGGAACAGGATGGCAGAAGACAGCTTTGCCTCACCGTCAAACATCTGAACGTAACTGTAGCCCCATTCGGAGGAATCATCCTTTATGTAGGAATAATGGTACATATCCGCACGGGCGATCACGCGGAAAGCGGAACCATCGCCGCGCGTGACGATGACAGAACCCTGCTCCAGGCCGTTTTCTTTCGCATCGATCCCGTAGCCGGCCAGTTTTTTCGCGTCCTTTTTGAGATCGACCGTCTCGAATGAGATATGCCCGTTAAGGCCGGAGAAGGCCTGAGCGATATCGCGGACAAGCAGGTTATAATTGAGCTTATCCTCCACCGGAACGAGCAGGATGCGTATATCATGGCTTACCGCCTGCGCGATACCGACCGAAACGGAGGAAAGGAAGCTGTCCATATCCTCCAGGGCGAAAAGTTGGGAAGCGGCCCACCTGTCTTCCTCATCGAAATACGTTTTATCCCAGTTACGGTAGAATTCCGCCGCGATATGGTAATCATACCCCGCCAACGTCCTGCCGAGAGAAGAAAGCGCTGTGTGGAGCTCCTCCTGATCCGTAAAGGCTGCCGCTGCCAGGAGATCCGCTTCCAGCGTGTCGTATTTTCCTGCCAGGAGATCGATCATGCAACGGATGCTCCACAGATCCGCCTGTGAAGGCTCCGCTTGCAACGCCGTATCGATGGTCTTATATGCTTTGTCTGTTTTTCCCGCCTGCATGTACATCCCCGCGAGCGAGACTGTCGCCAGCGCATTTTCCTGCGTCAGCTTCCCTGCGCTTTCCATTATTCTTATTGCGCTTTCCAGGTCTCCGGTCACCTGCCCGGTAACAACACCGCTGAAGGTATCCAGCAGGGATTCCGAAAACGCCGTAGCACAAGCCGCTGTCATAAGCAGAATGCACAAAATGACCGCAAGGCCGCGCCTGACCATATGTTTATTCAATGCCATATCCATACCTCCGTACAGTTCCAGCAAAACGCTCCGTTTCTGATATTTTATATCCTGACCGGTATGTTTTCAACCCCGGAGCGCGTTTTGCACCCGGGAGACAGCGGATGCTAAAAGTATCTGCTTTGAAAAAGCGGTAAAAAAGGAATAAGGAGGATACGGCTGCTCAACCAAAAAACACAGTATCGTCAACTGAATCAACCGGACCCCCGACAGACCGGTTTACAAAAAACAGCTCTCTGCCGGCAAATCAGCCGACGAGACAGATCATTCATTTCACGGCTGCAAAAACCGAAAGCGGATGCGGTGATTCACGCAAGGTTGCTGATTTCGCCGACAGACACATAACCATCCACGATGGCCCTGAAATCGGTATCCGGCTCGGCATCCTCGTTGTATTCGCCCTTTACCATAAAGCGCATGCCGCCTCCGGGCAAATGTTCCTGCAGGGCATAGCCATCATGGAAAAAGGAGCCGCGGGAGAGGCGCCTGTCCCGCAGGATGCCCCTGCATTCTCCAAGCGCGCAATGAGGGAAGTTCACGTTATAGATCTGCCCCCGGGAAAGGCGTTTGTCTATGAGCTCCCGCAGGATATCCGCCAGGTAAGCATCCGTGACCTCGTGGCAGGCATGGGCGCCTTCCGAAAGGGCGATGGCGTGGATACCCTGGAAAGCCGCCTCCAGAGCCGCACCTACCGTCGCGGAATACTGGGTGTCCGTTGCGGTGTTATAGCCGTAGTTGATCCCGGAGAGTACCACATCCGGCTTTTCGGGCATGAGCGCCAAGCTGCCTACGCGCACACAGTCCGCCGGCATGCCGCTGAGCGCAAAGGCTTTTATCCCCGGTACGGGGAAGGCACAGGGGAAGGCGTCGATCGGCGCATGCAGCGTGATGGCATGGGAGGCCGCGCTCCTCTGGCTTTCCGGCGCGACGACCCATACCTCTCCGAATTCCCGCGCTGCGGCGGCCAGGCGCACCAGGCCGTCCGCACGGATGCCGTCATCGTTTGTCAGAAGGATCCTTCTCATAGGCTCTCCATCCAATCGACCGCTCTCTTTGTCCAGCCTGCCATGCACATGCCGGTGCCATCGGCAAAGCCATGCTCACCTTCCGGGCCGATCTCAAGCCTGCAGGGGATATGGTGCTTTTCAAGAGACGCGGCGAGGAGCCGCGAGTTTTCCGGGTTCACCAGGGAATCGCCCGCGGCAAGGAAGATGGCGCAGGGCGGGAAATCCCCGGTGTGATCCGGGATCTCGAACGGGGACTGCGCCGCTGTCTCCATATCGCAGCCGAAAAGCGACTGCGCGAGCTCGTCATCGTGCCAGTCTTCTTTTCCGGCCAGCTTCCAGCTGACGACGGGATAGACGGGGAATGTGGCCCGCGGTTTCGGCATGCCGCAGCGGGCATAGCCCTTTTCCGGCACGTTCCAGAGGCATACGAGATAGCCGCCCGCGGAAAAACCGCAGGTACAGTAACGATCCCAATGGAGAGAAAACTCTTTTTCGTGCGCGCGGATCAGGCTGAGCGCACGGGCAAAATCCTCCATCTCCCGATCGAGTATCCGGTCCTTCGCCGCGACCTGGTAGGTGAGTATGCATACATGGTAGCCAAGGTCATTGAACTGGGCGGCAACGGGCCAGCCCTCCGTCAGGTTCCACACATTGACGAAACCGCCGCCCGGAACGAGCAGGATATACGGCCTTTCGGAAGCGCGCGGATCTTCCGAACGGAAGAAGACGAGGTTTGTGCCCTCTTTATCCGGGTCTGAAGCGCATTCCTGCGGCGTATAGAGGGGATAGTACCATTCTCCGTTTTCCACCGCGCGGAACAGGCGGTCAAAACCGGCCTGAAGGCCCCCGCCGAAGTGTTCCTCCCTGAGCGTCTTCAGGGATTTGTTCCAGAAGGGTTCTTTGGTAAGATCCATGTTCCGTATCGCCTGCGGGGCTATGCGGCTGATGCGCGGATCGGAAAGGATATCTCCCAAAGTCATGGTCTCGTCGCCGTAACGGTATGCCGCGGCGTTTCCCTGCGGATCAGCATTTCCTGTCATCTCAAGATTCCTCTTTTTTCTTTATTCGGGGCATGCATCAGAACAAAAGCCGATACATGCGCGGTGATAAGAAAAGTATAGCACGGATCACGGAAGAAAGCTACAGCCGTTCCTCCTCCAGACGGCGGATCCTGCCCCGGAGCAGGATGCCCTGGAGGATCAGGGCCAGAACGAGCGCCGCGCAGGCGGCGGAAAGGGCGATCACGGCGGAGGGCAGCTTCGTTTTTCCTTCCGCCGGCGCATCCGGGGTATCGGCAGCAACGGGCTCTTCCACATCCACGTAGAGAGGCAGCTCAAAAGAGAAGGGATTGCCGTCCTCATCCTCGCAGGAGACGGTGAGCATGCCGCTCTTTTCACCAAACACGTCCTTCGCTACGCTGAGCACGAGCTGGGCTTGTTTAGTTTCACCGGGCGCTATGGTTCCAACCAGCACGCTCTGCCTTTCCGCGATCCCCGGCAGGGCAACCGAAGCAAGGGTATTCACCACATTTGCCTTTCCCATATTCATGAGCGGAAGGGAGACGGAAAGGGCATCACCGGCTATCACGCTCGGCGGCATTTTCAGGCCGCCCTGCTCCAGCCGGATCTCCTGCCGGATGTGAACGGTGAGGTTTACCTCTGTCTCTGCCGCCAGGCCGAGGGAGAAGCCGCTGAAGGAGAAACGCAGGCTGTGCGGCGCGGCCTTGGCGCTCTGCAGCACCGTAACGGGGAAGGAGATGGCCAGGTTGTCCCCGGGCATGAGATCGCCGAGGACAACGGTATCCGTTTCCGAGGGGAGGATGTCTCCGGCCGGGTCGCTGATCTTCAGGGTGAGGGATTCAAAGCCGACACTTGCGGAAGGGTTTGAGATGCTGACGTTGATGAAGCTTTCCTCACCGATGCGAAGGTCGGAGCTTTTATCCGATACCGTGATCTGCAGGGGCTCCCTGTTTGGCTGCCCGTCCCGAATATGGATCATGAGGGGGATATCGGCCGCGAGCGGTTCTCCCGAAGGGTCTTTCCCGGCGGCGCGCACCAGGCAGGGGTAATCCCCGTTCACCCGGTCCGGAAAGAGGGAAAGATTGAACCTGGCAGCCCAAAGGCCTTCGGCCTCCCGCTGCACAGCCGCAGCCATGCTCTGGGCTTTGAAGGGGGAGAGCGCCTCATCGATGATGAGCTCCGCGGTGATATCGCCTGCCGGTTCCCGGGATCGGAGCGGAAGGATCAGCTTCATGCGGTTCGCCGTGATGGCGGGCGAATAACCCTGCAGCCAGGAACGGCCCATATCGGCAAATACAGCATGCTCATCCAAAGAGAAGGGATCGCCTTCCTCCGCGGCCCCGGATAAAAGAGGCAAAAAGAGCAGGACAACAAGCAAGACCGCGCCTGTATATCGTTTCTTCATCGTTTACAGCTCCCTGATATTCTCTACTACGCTCTTTCGCAGTGCCTGCCTTAGCCGCAGCCTCACACCAAGAAGGCAGCACAGGAGGCACAAAGCGCCAAGGAGGGCCATGCAGAGTATGACAGAAAATGGATAGCTATACATATAAATATCTCCTAAGATGTATATCGCGAGATACAGGCCTGTCGCCAAAAGGAAACCAACTGAGACCGTGCCGATCACCGGCAGGCGGTAACAGCCGAGCAGGGCCTTTTCATCTGCGCCTGCGGCGCGCAGGGTGCCTATCATACGGCTGTCCGCGCGGATACGCCGGCCGGTATTGCCGACCTGCATGGCGACCGTCACCGCGAAAAATACCGCGAGCACGCATGCCCATGTGAGGATCGTCTGTTCACGTGACCTGCGGGCTTCCCTCGCTGCCGCGATCTGATCGTATACCTCCATATCCGCACGCGCGGCGATGTTCTCAAGCTGCTCCGCCAGGCGTTTTTCTGTTTCCTCATCCACGGTCTCGCGCAGGGTGACGTGGATGAAGGTCGGTTCTGTCATTTCGAAACCCAGTGACTTCAGGCCTTCTTCCGTCGTCACAAGGCACGCGGCGTTATTTACAAACGGTATGTAATATTTTCCTTCCAGCACGGCGCCAATTGATACATGGGCAGGCTGCACCTGTGTTTTCCGGTAGTATTCCTCATAATGCTCCACACTCTGCGGCGCATCATAGTCTATCCTGCTCTCATCCGCGCCGCAAATGGCCTGTATGAGATCGAGCGTCATACCGGGGCGGAAATAATCGTTTTCGATGGCCGTCACTTCTTTATAGCCCCGTGACCTGTTCCTGTCAGAAAGCTCCGCAACGGTAGAATAATAGTGCCCTTCGTTATCCATATGGATGAAAAGCTTCGGCGCGTAGACCAGCACCTCTTCGCCCGCGTCCAGGGCCCTCCGGTCGATACGCCCCTGCGCGACTGCCTTCCGCAGGGTCTCGCTTTCCGGATCGACAACGGCAATGGGCAGCGATATCAGCTTTCCTTCCGTCTCGAAGACACGGGCTGCACCGAGCATCTCCCGGTATATGGTCTCTTTTACCGTATATAAGTAATCGTCAATGCCGGAGGCACGTTCCTCCGTATCCCAGAGGAGATATTCCAGGGATGAAACGGGCCAGGAGGCGATGCTGTACGAGTTTTTATATACCACGCCGTCAAGGCCTGTGGATTCGAAGCTGATATCCCGGAAATAACCCGGCACGGTATCTCCTGGCAGTACCATGTTCACCAGCGTATTCGTCTCCAGCACGGCGCTTTTTACCTCCGGTATGGCGCGTATCTTTGCGATATCCTGTTCCGAGAGGATATACTGCTCCCTCTCTACGGCGGCAAAAGTGCATAATCTCCTTGGCTCCCAGCTGTTGTTTATAGGGTGGATCTCGAAATCATACTGCTCTTGGTAGGGATCTCTCAACAGACATTCCGCCAGCAGCACGGTGCACAGCAGCATCAGGGCCGCCATCGCCGCGGAGCCCGCCTGGCGCAGGGGATGAAAGCGCATCTGCCTGCCCGCGATCAGGGCGGTCGGGCGGAAAGCCTTGCGGCTGCGCAGCTTTTTCGCCCTGCGCAGCATGCCGGTATCGCGAAGGACGCCCATGGGCGCCTGGGCAGAGGCCCGGCGCAGGGGAAGCCGGGAGGATAGGAAAACGCACAGCGCGGAAAGCGCAGCGACTGCCAGGGCCGGCCGCACATCCGCCCGAAAGGCGATCTGCTCCGGCAAGAGAAGCGATATGACCCATGCCGCCGCCATTCCGGCCGGGATGCCCGTCGGGAGGGAGAGGAGGGTGAGGAGCCAGGCTTCTCTTCCGAATATCCTGCGGATCTGCCGCCGGGTAGCGCCGACGGCGCGCAGCATGCCGATCTCTTCTATCTTTCCGGCCAGAATGCTTTCCATGGCGCCGGAAATGCCGATGCAGACAGCCAGGAGGAGGGAGATGCCCAGCACCCACCACACGGCGCTGCGCTCTACTGCTGCGAAGGCATCGAAAGGGTCCCAGGTTGTCTTCCCGGTTATCCTGCTGACCGCCACAAAGCTCTTCAGAAACAGTCCGCCTCGGTGATTCACTATGCTCATATAGAGCGTGAGCGGCGCGTAGCGCACGACCCGGTGGAGGCTCTGCGTGCCGGTCGCATACGGCGAGTCATCCGGGCTTACCAGCGCGTTCGGCCATTGACGCCTGATCTCCAGAGTTGAGCCGTAGGCTTCCATATAGCGCGCCTGGTCGTTCAAAATGCCGACAACGGTGTATGTGCGCGTTTCGGGTATGCCGTCTATGGGGGTCATCTCCCATGTGACCGTATCTCCGGGGGATATTTCCTCCTGCAGCTGAGCAACTGCGCTTTTTTCCAGCGCGATCTCGTCCGGCGCCAGCGGGAGCCTGCCTTCGAGCGGCTCACGGGGCAGTATCTCACAGGCAGATCTATCGTAATACCCTGTAAACAGCTGTGTACCTCCGATGCGGGCGGTCACGAACACATTGCCTATGGCAGAGAAAAGGCCGCTGTCACGGAAATCCTGATCCGAGATATCGCCGCTGTCGAGAAAAACCGCATCGGCATATCCCACGCGGGAAATGACCTGCTCCCTTCCGGAGAGGACAGCACCCCAGCCGCCGAAAACGGCGGCGGAGGCGATGAACACAGCCAGGAAGATGCCCACAGCCATGCTCCTGTAGGCTTTTTTGTTGGCCTGCAGGCTTGCCCGGGCAACCCGGTTCATCGTAAGCCGCTTCATGGCATGCTCACCCCGCTGTCTTCGGCGACGGAGCCGTCTTCCAAACGTATGACGCGCTCCGACTGCTCCGCGACGCTC
>DBXA01000144.1:12917-14855 GCA_002309235.1 Christensenella sp. UBA1224
CCATCCAGGTTCCCCGTCGGCTCATCGGCAAAGAGTATCGCGGGCTTGTTGGATAAAGCGCGGGCGATGCAGACGCGCTGCTGCTGGCCGCCTGACATGGCGCCGGGCAGGTGGGAGAGGCGGTCCCCGATGCCGAGTATATCGATGAGGCGCCTGAGATAGCCTTCATCCGGCTTTCGGCCATCCAGCATGACGGGCAGGAGGATGTTTTCCTGTGCCGTCAGTTCCCGCACCAGGTTGTAGCTCTGGAACACAAAGCCGAAGCGGCGGCGGCGCAGCACCGACAGCTGGTTATCGTTATAGGAAAACAGGTCTTTGCCCTGGTAGACGACATGGCCGCCTGTCGGCCTGTCAAGGCCGCTCAGGAGGTGCAGAAGGGTGGATTTGCCGCTGCCGGAGCGGCCGGTGATCGCCGTAAAGGAGCCCTGTGCAAAGGCCAGGCTCACATCCCGCAGGGCGTGAACAGGCGCGGCAGCGCTTCCGTAGGTTTTGGAAAGCGCCTCGCAGCTGATGATATCCATATACATGTATCCTCCCGAAAAAGAGATAGCCGAAGGGTATTTTCCCCTTCCGGCTCTATTATGCACGACAGACCTTACTTTCCGGTGACTTTCAGCTTACGTTTTCGAAAGACAACAGACAAAAAACTCCCGGATCCGTGCGTTTGGTATGGATTATTTCCGCGCCGCGTTGTATGATGTAAGGGAAATGGCATGCAATAGCGCAAAGGAGCTGAAATAACATGACAAACAACGGCACGGATATCCTTTGGTACAGGCAAGGCGCGCGCAACTGGAATGAGGCGCTGCCGCTGGGCAACGGCCGGATCGGCGCGATGGTCTACGGAGGCGCGATCTCAGAGCGCGTATCGCTCAACGAGGATACTCTTTGGAGCGGTTACCCGAAGTATTACTGCAATCCCGAAGCGCAGACCGCCTATCGGGAAGCGCAGAGACTGGTAAAGCAGGGGGAATACGCAAAGGCGCAGAAGCTGATCGAGGAGAAATTCACGGCGCTCTGGTCCCAGATGTACCTGCCGCTGGGCGACATGCACCTGAAAATGCGCGAGCAGGGCGATGTGACAGGCTATAGCCGGGCGCTTGATATGTCCTGCGGCGTTCATCGCGTGGAATACGAGACGGGCGCCGCGAAATATAAGCGGGAAATGTTCGTGAGCGAACCGGACCAGGTGATGGCGATCCGGATGACATGCGACCGCCCGGCTGGGATCAGCTTTGAGGTGAGCCTTGCGCCGTCCCTCAACGCATCGGTCGCCATCGGGCAGGGGGAGATAACGCTTACGGGCAATTGCCCCAGCTGCGAATGGAAATACGGAGACCATTTTATACAGGATCATATGGTGTATGCCGGGGACGACGCCCATAAGGGTATGGGATATTACGCGTGCCTCCGCGTACTGGCCGAGGGAGGGAGGATGGACCGCGCGGGCGGCTGCCTGACGGTAACGAACGCCGACAGCGCTACGATACTGTTCGATGTACGCACCAGCTTCAACGGCTGGGATAAACACCCGGTGCTGGAAGGCCGGGAATACATCGCTCCCTGCCGACGGACGCTGGACAATGCCGAAGGGCTGGGCTATGAGGCGCTCCTGGAACGGCACACGGCTGACCACAGGAGGCTGTACAGCCGTTCTTCCCTGGAGCTGTATGGCGGCGGAGAGAAGCTGCTGCCGACAGACGAAAGGCTGGCCGCTCATGAAAAAGGCGGAGAGGACCCGGATCTGTACGCCCTTTACTACAATTTCGGCCGCTACCTGACCATCGCATCCTCCCGGGCAGGGACGCAGGTCACAAATCTGCAGGGCATCTGGAACAATATGACGGTGCCGCCGTGGAACTGCAATTATACCATCAATATCAACACGGAGATGAACTATTGGCCAGCTGAAGTCTGCAACCTCAGCGAGACTGCCGA
>DBXA01000144.1:14928-15143 GCA_002309235.1 Christensenella sp. UBA1224
CACAATTCCGATATCTGGCGCATGACGACGCCTGTTGGCGCGCACATGAAGGGAAGCTGCGTATGGGCTTTCTGGCAGATGTCCTCCGGCTGGCTGATCCGCCATGTGTGGGAGTACTATGAGTATACGCGCGATATGGAGTGGCTGCGGAACGAAGGCTGGCCGCTGATCCGCGGGGCGGCAGAATTCTACCTTTCCCAGCTGACGGAGGACAG
>DBXA01000144.1:15158-15322 GCA_002309235.1 Christensenella sp. UBA1224
ACCACATCGCCCGAAAACCAGTACATACTCGGCGGGGAGACCTTGGCCATCGCGGAATCCACCGCCATGACACAGGCTATCGTGATGGATGTGTTCACGATATGCAAAAAGGCTGCGGCGCTTCTCTGCCCGGAGGATCCGATCGCGCGGGATGCCGGGGAAGC
>DBXA01000144.1:15363-15518 GCA_002309235.1 Christensenella sp. UBA1224
TGGAATGAAAACTTCGAGGAGGCTGAGATCCACCACAGGCACATCTCCCACCTGTACGGGCTGCATCCGGGCCGCTCCATCCGGGCGGGGAGCGCGCTGGCGGAGGCATGCAAAACATCGCTCCTGCGCCGCGGCGATGAGAGCACCGGCTGGGC
>DBXA01000144.1:15628-18184 GCA_002309235.1 Christensenella sp. UBA1224
CCGTTCCAGATCGACGGCAATTTCGGGGCCTGCGCGGGCATCGCGGAGATGCTTTTGCAGAGCGAGGAGGACGGAACGCTGCACGTGCTGCCGGCGCTGCCTGCCGCGTGGAAGCGGGGCCGTGTGACAGGGCTGCGCACGCGGGCAGGCAAGAGAGTGGATATTGCCTGGAACGGGAACGATGTGCAGGTCACGGAGCACGAAAGCTGAATGAATTCCGCTTTGGCGCATATGGATGACGGCAAAGCAGCCAATTTATGAACGAAGCGAGTGATCACGGCGAAGCCAAATCATGCGCGAGGCGCGATCCATTCCCCGTATCATCGCCAATGATCATCTTGGATAAGATGAAAATGAGATCGCACGGCACCCGAAGCGCATGGAACGGCGGGGAGATCGCTTCGGCACGGGAGGAAAGAACATGAAGGTGATCCTATACGATCTGGGTGACCGATATGAGGGCATGATCAAAAGCAAATGCGATCATGCGGTATCAGCGGACGGTAAGTATGCCCCTTGTCAGGGCTGCTTCGGCTGCTGGACCAAACATCCGGCTGAATGCTTTATGAAGGACGATCTGCAGAAGGTATGCCGTGTGATCGGGCAGGCGGATGATTTGGTGATCATCACCAAAAACCTGTACGGCGGATACAGCTCTGCCGTTAAGAACATACTGGATCGGTCCATCGGGACATCCACTCCCCTCAGCACCTACCGGGGCAGGCAGATGCACCACACGCTCAGATACGGAAAGCACGATCTGTGGAAGGTGATCGTCTACGGCGACATCACCGAGGCTGAAAAAGAGACTTTCCGGTATATGGCGGAACGAAACGCGATCAACGACGGCTATCGAAGAAACGAAGTGGTGTTTCTTGGGGATATCGCAGATCTGGAGGGCGTATTATGAAGACGGTGTTCATCAACTGCAGCCCCAAAAAGCACTTTTGCGCTTCGTCATACTTTCTTTTTCTGCAGCGGCTGTTCGTAGGGGGAGAGAAGGTGACCCTGAAAATGCGCACTCCGGCTGACTATGATCCCATACTGGAGGAGCTCAGAGATGCGCAGGCGGTGGTGTTCGCACTGCCGCTCTATGTGGACGGCGTTCCTTCCCATGTACTGCGCTTCCTGGAAAAAATGGAGGCTTACTGCAGGGAGAAGGGGCTGCGCCTGAATGTCTACTGCATCGCGAACAACGGCTTCATCGAGGGAAAACAGAATGAGCCCCTGATGCAGGTCTTCGAGCATTTTTGCGGCCGCGCGGGGCTTGAATGGAAGGGCGGCGTCGGGATAGGCGGCGGAGTGATGCTGAACGTGACCCGTATTCTGTTTATTGCGGATATCGGCTTATTGTTCTTGAACACCGTGCTCAGCGCCGTCAGCAGCGGTAATTTCTTTCCGAAGGACGCCTGGGTGAGCTTTGGGGAAAACGCGGCGCTGCTCCTGTTCTTCAATGCAGGAGTGCTGTTTTATCTGGGACGCATGGGCAGGCATATCCGGAGTGGTACCGCCGGCGGCAAGAAGTATACGCGTATCATGCTCCCGTCTTTTGTGTTCATCCTGTTCGCGGATATCTTCTTTTTCATTATCTCCTTGTTTGAGGGCGGCCTCTTCCGCGGATGGCTGGCAAAGAAGACCTGAGGGGAGTGCCGCAGGAAAGGATGACGGATATATCCGTGATCCCCGATACCGGATCATGTGACGGGGGCTGCGGCACTTCGGAGTGCGGCAGCCCCATCGGTGTTTTTTTCATCCTTCACGGATCCAGCTGCGGTACAGGCCGGCGATGACGGTCTCTATGTTCTCACACTCCAATTGGACATCCTGAATGCCCGGGATACCGGCCAGGGCTGAAAACAGTTTCTCGGCAGGCACTTTTTCCGCATCGTAACGGTATACCAGGAGCCCGTTCTCCCTGCTCGTGAATTCCAGACCGGGAAGCACCGGCGCCTCTCCTTCGAAGGAAAGCTTCAGAAGACGTCTGTCACCCGCCGCGCGCAGGAGTTCCTCATAGCTGCCGTCAAAGGCAAGCTTGCCGCGGTTGATGAGGAGCATCCTCTGGGCCATCTCATTCAGGTCATCCATATCGTGGGATGTGACCAGAAGAGTCACGCCGTTCTCACGGTTCACGCGCTTCAGAAAGTCTATCATCTGCCTCTTTGCAAGTACATCCAGGCCCAGTGTCGGTTCATCCAGGAGTACCAGATCCGGCTCATGCAGAAGGCAGAGCGCCAGATCCGCCCGCATACGCTGACCGAGCGAGAGTTCCCTGGCAAAGGTATCCCATAAGGTATCCAGCTCCAGGAGCTCCCTCAGCCGCGCCGCGCTCCTTTTATACACTTCATCGCTTATGCCCCAGACCTCCTTTTTCCACTCAAAGGAAGCCTTAACGGGATGATCCCACCAGAGCTCTGATCGGTTCCCGAAGAGTACCCCTGTGCGCCGCATGACATCGATGCGGTCGGTACACGGGTCGGCACCGAAAAGCTCCACCGATCCTTCCTGTGCTTTGAGCATGCCCGCGAGCAGCTTGAAGGTGGTGGATTTGCCCGCGCC
>DBXA01000144.1:18313-18456 GCA_002309235.1 Christensenella sp. UBA1224
GGTATCATTTCTGTTATCCAAAGCAAAAACTCCTTTCTCAGCTGCGGTGACCGAAGCTCCTGTAGCGATTGCACCCGTATTTCAGATAGCGGCGCAGCCCGGACCTGAAGGCGGCAGAGGCGGCCAGCACGAATGCAGCCGCC
>DBXA01000144.1:18547-18683 GCA_002309235.1 Christensenella sp. UBA1224
CCAGCAGGACCTTGGGCAGGCCGGAAAGCGGAAAGCGGCCAAGCTGGGAATTCAGATCCAGTATCAGGGAGGATAGCTCCTCACAGGCCACAGGCGCACGGAAGGCCATGGACCCGTAAAGGAAGCTCTGGCCGAG
>DBXA01000144.1:18707-18973 GCA_002309235.1 Christensenella sp. UBA1224
AGGAGCAGGAGCCTCAGAGGCGTCATGGCAAGCGCCAGGCGGCTCCAGGCGATCGCCGTCAGCACGAGGCCGAGCAGGAATCCGCCGCAGCCGGAAAGGGGCATAAAGCCTTCCGTCATCAGCTGGACGAGCAGGGGACGGGGCTGTATCATCATGTGATCCACCTGTCCGCGGCCGATCCGCCGGCTGATATTGAGCACATTGAAATTCCCGAAGAACATAAAGCAAACTCCATCCGCCAGCTCAAAAAGGCCGAGCATGAGGAG
>DBXA01000144.1:19130-21975 GCA_002309235.1 Christensenella sp. UBA1224
CCGCCATAGGACACCATCCTTTCCCGCAGAGCCGCGAAGCGAAGGTATGCCAGCGGCCAGAGAACGATATTCCAGAAAAGCTGCGCCGCGAGTATTCCCGCCGGATCCGCGAGCCCGGTCCAGATGGACAAAGGCGCGCCTGCCAGGGCACCGAGGGGCGTCAGCGCGAGTATCCTGCCAAGGCCCCAGGGGAGAGCCGCGAAGGGGATCACTGAGCCGGACAGGAGCGCCGTAAGCGACTGGCGCAGGTCATGCACGACCCATTCCAGGTTCCTCAGGCGGATCAGAACACAGGCGAACAGGAAATCCACCGCAAAGCCGAGGGATACCGTCATCAATAGAGACGGGAAGAACCAGAGGCTCGCAGGCCTCAGGTCTACGCCGAACAGGAGAGCGATGGCAGCCGTCGGGAGCGACATGACCGCGATCGGCAGCAGCCACCCGCCCACTGTATGGGCAGCCAGCTGGGAAAACAGGCCCTCCGGACGCAGGTACAGGCCCAGAACAGTCCCCTCGTGCAGCCAGCCGGAGGCAGGCGTACGCACATCCAGAAGGGGCGCAAGCACAGCGGAAAGTATCGTATAGACATAGACCTGGTTGAGCGTCAAGCCCTGCATATCCGCACCCTGCAGGAAAAGAGAACGCCAGATCATCAGAAGAGCGCCCAGCCCTGCCGCGCGCAGGAGATACTGCGCGATCACATTCGCAAGGCCGAAATAGGTCTTCTCCTTAAGGCTCATGCGCGCCGTCGCGCACCAGCCCCGGAAATGCTTCATAAAATAACCTCCCTTATCAGACAGAGAACAAAAAAAACGGCGGCCCTCATCGGACCGCCGGCACGGTTATCAGCAAATTCAGCTAAAGCGCCTGGACGGAATCGAAAAAGGGCATAAATATCCCGTCAGACGCAAAAATATACGAAAAGCCGCGCGCGACACGTACCAGATGCAGCATCCTTTTGCTCACGGGAACGCCCTCCTTTCTTCCATCTGTATGTATGATAGCGTAAAACAGGTGATCTGTCAATCGGAAAATGCTCTTGCGAGGTCCTGCAGCGGCAGCTCTATCTCTACCCGCAGGCCGTTAGTCCCGCTGCAGGCCCGGACGCGGCCATGGTGCCGCGATACGATCTCCCGTACGATGGCCAGACCGAGGCCGCTGCCGTTCCCTTCCCGCGCGCGGTAAAAGCGCTCGAAGAGATGGGGGAGATCTTCGTCCGATACACCTCCGCCGTCATCCTCACAGGAGCAGTAGAGGGTATGCTCCGCCTGCTCGAGCCTGATACGGATATGCCCGCCGGGAGCCGTATGCTCACAGGCGTTTTTGAGGATGTTCGCAAAAGCCTCGCCTAACCATTTTTTGTCGCAGCGGATACAGGCATCCCCTTCCAGATCCAGATATCTCTCGGGCCAGAGGGGCCGGAGCTCTGCCCATGTGCTCTCTATCAGGGGACGCAGCGCTTCCTGTGCAAAATGGAATTCGTATCCGTCGGCAGTGAGCTTTTCCAGCCGCAGGATGCTGAAGATCAGCTTTTCCATGCGCTCGATCTGGCTGAGCTGCTGTTCCATATGAGGGCTCTCATCCATCTCGCAGAAAAGGCGAAGGGAGGCAAGGGGCGTTTTGAGCTGATGGGATATATCGGCAGTGAGGGAGGCCGTGCGCTCATTCTCCTCCCGCAGCCGGGAGGAAAGGACCAGGATGCGGTTTTCCAGCTCTGCAGCGCCGTTTTCCACTGGCGCGAGAGCACCCTCCCTGAGAGAATAGGGCATAGGTCCTTTGGGGGCATCCAGGAAATCAGAGATCGCCTCCGAAAGGCGGCGCATACGGCGCCTGTCCAGAACCAGCAGAACCGCCAATACGGCCGCCGTCAGCAGGAATATTGCCGCCATTATATATCCGACCATTGGTATCCCACTCCCCGGATCGTCTGTATGTGTTCCGCGCCGACCTTTTCGCGAAGACGGCTCATGTGCACCGAAAGCGTATTGTCATCGATATACCGGCTGCCGTCATCCCACAGGCGGGCGAGCAGCGTTTCCCGCGGTACGATGCCGCGGCGCTCCATCAGTGTCCTTACGATCTTGTACTCCGTAAGGGTCAGCGGCAGGGGAGACGCACCTTTCAGGATCTGCATCTTTTCCTCATCCACACTGAAGTCTCCCCGGCGTATGCCGCGGATATCCGCGCTGCCGCGCAGCAGTACACGTATCCTGCTCAAGAGCTCCTGCATGCGGAAGGGTTTTGTCACATAATCATTTCCGCCGCCGTCCAGGGCACGCACCACATCCAGTTCCTCATCCCTCGCGGTGAGGAAGAGTACGGGCCTCTTTTCACCGGCGGCGCGCCAGGCTTTGCATAGCTCCACTCCGTCGCCGTCAGGCAGGCCGACGTCCAATACGACCGCATGTACGGTCTCATCCAAACGTTCTTGGGCTTCCCGGGCGGAGGCGGCTTCCTGTACAAGCCAGCCCTCGCGCGCGAAGAGCTCTTTCAGAGCGCTGCGAAGCACCATATCGTCTTCCACGAGCAAAATGACAGGCTGCACGACTGACCCTCCTCCGTTCCCTTATGAAAGGATTATACGCCCGGAGACAGCCGTTTTCAACAAAGGGGAATGTATCTTAAGAAAACGTAAGACTGGAACGCATCAAAAAAGGCGGGGAGCCTTCGCTCTCCGCCTTTAAGGCGCTTTTCGCGCGTTATCTTAGTACATTCCGCCCATTCCGGGGTTTCCGCCTGCCGCGGGAGCCGGCTCCTTGGAGGGGATATCGGCTACCAGAGACTCGGTGGTGAGCACCATAGCGGCTACGCTTGCGGCGTTCTGCAGAGCGCTGCGGGCGACCTT
>DBXA01000144.1:21998-22285 GCA_002309235.1 Christensenella sp. UBA1224
CCCTTGGCGGCATCATAGCCGTAACCGACTGTCTTGGAGTTCTTGATCTTTTCCACGACCACGCTGCCTTCTACGCCGGCGTTGGAAGCGATCTGACGGACGGGCTCTTCCAGTGCGCGCAGCACGATGGAGATACCGGTCTTGACATCGCCGGAAGCCTTTGCCATGGAAGCGGCAACAGCCTTGGTGGTGTAGATGAGAGCGGTTCCGCCGCCGGGGACGATGCCCTCTTCAACTGCGGCGCGGGTAGCTGCCAGAGCATCCTCGATGCGCAGCTTGCGCTCCTT
>DBXA01000144.1:22327-32072 GCA_002309235.1 Christensenella sp. UBA1224
CGCTCCTGCAGCTTCTCACGGTCGTAATCGGAAGTGGTCTCTTCGATCTGGGCATGGATGGAGGCGATGCGGGCCTTGATCTCGCTCTCTTCGCCGGCACCCTCAACGATGGTGGTGTTCTCCTTGTCGACCTTGACCTGACGGGCCTGGCCGCACATATCGATGGTAGCATCCTTGAGCTCGAGGCCGAGTTCCTCGGTGATGACCTGGCCGCCGGTCAGGATAGCGATATCCTGCAGCATGGCCTTGCGCCTGTCGCCGAAGCCGGGGGCCTTAACGCCGACTACGTTCAGTATGCCGCGCAGCTTGTTGAGCACCAGGGTAGCGAGGGCTTCGCCTTCGATATCCTCGGCAATGATGAGGAGCTTACGTCCCTGCTGGGATACCTGCTCCAGCAGCGGAACGAGATCCTGGATGTTGGAGATCTTCTTGTCGGTGATGAGGATCAGCGGGCTTTCGAGGACCGCTTCCATCTTCTCGGTATCGGTGCACATATAAGCGGAAACATAGCCGCGGTCGAACTGCATGCCTTCCACGATGGAGAGCTCGGTCTTCATGGTCTTGGACTCTTCAACGGTGATGACACCGTCCTTGCCGACCTTTTCCATAGCGTCTGCGATCATCTCGCCGATGGTCTCATCGCTGGAAGAGATAGCTGCTACCTGCGCGATGGCCTGCCTGCCCTCGATGGGCTTGGAGATCTCGCCAAGAGCTTCAACAGCTGTCTCGGTAGCCTGCTCGATGCCCTTGCGCAGCACCATGGGGTTAGCGCCTGCGGCAACGTTCTTCAGGCCTTCGCGTACGATCGCCTGGGCGAGGAGAGTAGCGGTGGTGGTGCCGTCGCCGGCGATGTCGTTCGTCTTGGTGGCGACTTCCTTCACGAGCTGGGCGCCCATGTTCTCGAAGGGATCTTCGAGCTCGATGTCCTTGGCGATGGTAACGCCGTCGTTGGTGATCAGCGGGGCGCCGTATTTCTTCTCAAGCATCACGTTGCGGCCCTTGGGTCCCAGTGTGATCTTGACGGTATCTGCCATTTTGTTGATGCCGTTTTCGAGGGAGCGGCGTGCTTCGTCGCCATACTGTATCTGCTTTGCCATAGTAGTTTTCCTCCTGTTTATTTCCGAATGATTGCTTTACTCTACGATAGCGAGGATATCGCTCTGGCGTACGATGATGTACTCTTCGCCGTCAAGCTTGACCTCGGTGCCGGCATACTTNNTACTTGGAATAGATGACCTTCTGGCCTTCCTTAACGTTCATGGTGATCTCCTTGCCGTCGACGTTTCCGCCGGGGCCGACTGCCAGAACTTCTGCCATCTGCGGCTTTTCCTTTGCGGAATTGGTCAGGAGCAGGCCGCCCCTTGTGGTCTCTTCCGCTTCCAGGTTTTTGATGACTACACGATCGCCCAAAGGCTTGATGCTCATAATTCGTTTCCTCCTCAGGATCAGATTTTATAATCCGTATTGTTAGCACTCGCTATTTTCGAGTGCTAATCTTACCGTGTGATAGTATAGCCGTTTCCAAAAGAAAACGCAAGTGGAGAATCCGGCAAAAGATACGAAATACGGTAAAAATATCGTTAATTTACGGATGATGGAACGGTATCGACCGGGAATAACGCTTTTCTTAACACAAAAATACATCTAAAGTCGGAAATTCGAAGGCTATCCGGAATTCCGACTGCGGATGCACCTTATGGAAACTCATATTTATCTGTTGACCGAAAATCGGCTTATACTATATTATATAAACAACACAGACCAAATGAAACGGGGGTGCCCAAATGGCCCGGGGACAGATAGACCTGACGGATGAGAGCCGTTCCCCGATATGGAATATACTTTGGCTTGCCTGGCCGCTGTTTCTGGAGCAGATACTTGCCACCTTTGTATCCTTTGCGGATACGGCTATGGTGGGTTCCCTGGGCGTGGAGGCCACGGCGTCGGTCTCCATCAGCAATTCCTTCGTGTTCCTGCTCAACGGCGCCATGACGGCGCTCGGCACGGGCCTTACGGCCTACATCGCCCGCAGCGTAGGCGCCAAGGACTACGAAGCCGCAAAGGCCTATGTACGGCATTCGCTGATCCTGCTCGCCATGGTCGGCCTGCCGCTGGTGATCGTGATGGTATCCCTCCACCGCCATATCCCCATGTGGATGGGCGCGGAGCCGGAGATACTGGATACCGCGGCCGAATACATGCTGATCACATCCTCCTGCAGGCTGTTCCAGATCGCCATCATGGTGCTGGGCAGCGTCTTCCGCGGAAGGGGCGATACCAAGACGCCGCTGGTCATCAACACAGTGGTCAACCTTCTGAACGTGACGGGCAATTACCTGCTCATCTACCCGACGCACGAGGCACACTTCCTCTTCCTCGCTTTTACCGTCCCCGGCGCGGGTATGGGCGTTGCAGGCGCGGCGCTTTCCACGGGCCTGAGCTGGGTACTGGGCGGCACGGCGCTGTGCGTCATGCTGTTTACGAAAAAGGACCCTTCGCGCATCAGCCTGCGGGACAGCTTCCTGCCTGACATCCCCCTTATAGGCAGGGTCGTAAAGCTTTCTGTGCCGGCGATGCTGGAAAGGATGTCCATGTCGCTGAGCGGCATCGTGGTCACCAGGTGCATCGCCTCCCTGGGCACCATAGCCATCGCCTCAAACAGCGTATACTCCACGGTGGAATCCATCTCCTATATGCCGGCTTTCGCCTTCTCCGTAGCCGCCACGACGCTCGTCGGCCAGGCGTTGGGCGGGAAGAAGCCGGATCTGGCCATCCGCTATACACACCTCACCAACCGGGTAGGCATACTGCTCATGACAGGCGCGGGCATTTGCCTGTATGTGTTCGCGAGGCCGCTGTGTTCCCTCATCACGCGGGATGAGGAAGCCATCAAATTAGCTGTGGAATGCCTGCGGGTCGTCGCCTTCGTGCAGCCCATACAGACAGCCGCCTGGATCTACGCAGGCGCGCTGCGCGGGGCTGGGGACACGAGGTATCCCTTTTACATCACCACCGTGTGCAACTGGTGCATAAGGGCGCTCGGTGTGGTGCTGTGCATAGTCGTGCTCCACCTGAGCCTTCCCTGGGCGGTATTCTGTATGTGCCTCGATAACCTGGGGCGCATGATACTGACAGGCCTGCGCTTCCGCGGCGGCAAATGGAAGACCGCCATTCAGAAAACGAAAGAGGCATAAATACAGAGTGATACAGGAGCCTGCTGATATTTATACTTACGAATGTTCAGGTGTTTGGATAAGAATAGTTTACTTATCAGGGATTCGAATTCTTTGCGGCTAAACACATTCACTGTGCATCATTTGATACTGACAAATAAAGCAGATCAAGGAAAACGCTCCGATCTGCTTTATTTGTTCTTATAGCTCTGAAATAATGCGTTTTTTTATTTCGGTAAACTCCTCTTCATTAATGATGCCAGCTTCCAACAGTTTCTTTGCCTGCAAGATTCTATCAAGTGAATCATTGCTTTTCTCTTGTGTTTTTTCATTGATTATAGGTGACCTGTTATCCTCCTGATTTGTTTTCAGATTCTCTATTGGTGTATCCTGAGGATCACTGGTAATGTTATCTTCAACCTGATCCAATACATCTAGCTCTTCTTTTACGTCATCCGTTTCTTTTCTGAATTCTGCCTCAAGACTATTTAGGTCTTCTCTCATTTTTTCTTCATTATAATCAAAATGTACTTCCTCAAATGCAGCAATGAGTCTTTGTCCCATTGGTCTCATTGAAGCATATGTTATTCCACCGGAGACTATCCCTCCTATGATTGGAATAGCTTTTGATACACCTTTTGCAAAAACTGTTTTTGTCATGCTCTTTCCTAAAAGTTTTGCAATCGATTTCACTATGGGGTAGTAGAAAGTCTTTGTCAGCGCTTTTTGCGGTAGTTTCTTAAATGCATGTTTTGCCAATGCTGAAGAAAGAACCCGGATTGTCTGTGTGGCGCCTGTCGCACCAAGCATTACACCTAAGTATAGTAAAAGCTGATTCCTGACCTTCTCCTCGTCAAGAATCCTGTCAGACCATAGGTCAGGCTCACCATATATGTATGAAATTTGTTGTGCAATTCGAAGCGTAAAAGCGTAAAACTGCATCATGTCAGCAGGTATTGAAATGGCCATTGCAAAACCGCCGGGCAAACCAGCGGCAAACGAGGCAGCGGTCGATTTTAAAGTTCCGTCTATTAAAATCGATTCTGCCTTCTTACGCAATTCTGGTTTGGAAATTCCCACAGCAATGGGACCTTCTGCAATGATTCGATTAAGCACATCTCTCGGAAAATCCTTAAACTGTTCAGTGAGAAAAACGGTCCTGTCAATCTTGACTCCTGGTGCCTTTAATGCACCAGCGACAATTTCGTATATTGTGTTTTCATTTATCGCTGGGGTGCTTCCCTTCATATTTCCGGAATTGTTTTCAGCCATATTCTCTCCTCCTTATTGAAAAAACCGCTGCGGAATCGCAGCAGTTTCGCTTACTTTATCTTCCTCACATTGTACTTTTCTCCGAAGGTCTCCACGGTGACCTTTTTCATTTTCTGCTCCTTTACGGGCCTGTCCTGAAAGCCCGTACGGCAGGCGGCGATCTCATCCACGGTATCGAGCCCTTCCGTTACCTTTCCGAAGGCGGCGTACTGGCCGTCCAGGTGCGGCGCATCGGCATGCATGATAAAGAACTGGCTGCCGGCGCTGTCCGGCCGCATGGAGCGCGCCATGGAAATGACGCCGCGGGTATGCTTCAGATTGTTGGCGATGCCGTTTGCGGCGAATTCGCCCTTGATGGAATAGCCGGGGCCGCCTATGCCGGTGCCCTGCGGGTCTCCGCCCTGGATCATGAAGCCGGGTATTACACGGTGGAAGATGAGCCCATCGTAAAAGCCCTCTTCGCAAAGGTTCACGAAATTGGCTACGGTATTGGGAGCGATCTCCGGATAAAGCTCCAGCCTGATGGTGTTTCCGTTCTCCATCTCTATGGTCACAACGGGATTCTTCATAACGATAAGTCCTCCTTTACTTCTTTACCACCTTGTATTCATAGCCCTTTGTATCCACGGTCACGGTTGCGATGCGCTGCTCGATGAGCGGCCTGTCGCCGGAATCCGTGGGGACCTTGGCGATATTGTCGATGGTCGTCAGGCTCTCGGAATCGATCACCTTGCCAAAGGCGGCGTAATTGCCATCCAGATGCGCGGCATCCGCATGCATGATGAAAAACTGGCTGCCTGCGCTGTCGAAATCTTTCGAACGGGCCATGGAGATAACACCGCGGGTGTGTGCCAGGTCGTTTTTAAAACCGTTTGCGGAAAATTCGCCCTTGATCCGGTATCCGGGGCCGCCGGAGCCGGTGCCGTCGGGAGAACCGCCTTGTATCATAAAGCCGGTGATGACACGGTGAAAGATCGTATTGTCATAAAAGCCCGATTGAGCAAGCGTGACGAAATTCGCCACCGTGTTGGGCGCTATGCTGGGGTACAGCTCCAGGTTGATGGTCTCTCCGTTTTCCATGGTGATGGTGACCAGCGGGTTCGGGATCGCAACGGCTTCCTCTTTATTGGCGCATCCTGTGATACATAAAAGGGCACAGGCAAGAAGTACCGCGAATATCTTCTTCATATCCAAGCCTCCTTCACTTCGGTTCAGGCATTGATTATATCATGGTCCGCCGGCCCATGCAACAAGCCGTATCATTTTGCTCACAGACGCCTGCCGGGAAAGGCAACAATTACAAAACCGTTACACCATCGTTTTCATAAAGATACATTTTTCCTGTATAATACAGTGTATTCTGCGGCAGAAGGTCTAATTCCCTCCCGCACACGAAAAGAGGAAAACACAATGAGAACAGTCGGTACAGTAGTACGCGGCATACGCGCCCCGATCTTCAAACAGGGCGATGATCTTGCCCGCATGGCGGTCGATTGCGTGCTCCGCGCGGCAGAAGCGGAAGGCTTTACCCCGCGCGACGGCGATGTCCTCGCCGTAACGGAATCCACCGTTGCCCGCACACAGGGCAATTATGCCACTGTGGACCAGATAGCGGCGGATGTCCGCCGCAAATTCCCGGGCGGTACGGCCGGTATCGTACTGCCGATCCTTTCCCGCAATCGGTTCTCCCTGCTGCTTAAGGGTATCTCCAAGGGTCTTGACAAGCTGTATATCCAGCTGAGCTATCCTTCCGACGAGGTCGGCAATCACCTCATCTCCTACGATGATCTGGATGCAAAGGGCATCGATCCCTATAAGGATGTGCTGAGCGAGAAGAGATACCGCGAGCTCTTCGGTGAGGAAGTAAAGCACCCCTTTACCGGAATGGATTACGTTCGACTGTATAAAGAGCTCGCCCCCAATTCCGAGATATTCCTCGCCAATGACGTCCGGGCGATGCTCGGCTTCACCAAGCACGTCATCTGCTGCGATATCCATACCAGGGCGCGCAGCATGCGTTTGCTTAAGGAAGCCGGAGCCGAGACTGCCATCTGCATGGCGGATATCCTTTCGGAGAGCGTAGAGGGCTCCGGCTGGAATCCGGATTACGGCCTGTATGGATCCAATCTCGCGGATGAGAACACCGTAAAGCTGTTCCCGAGGGATTGCACCGCTTTCGCCGAGAAGATGCAGAAGCTCATGTTCGAAGCCACCGGTAAGCGCGTCGAGTGCATGGTATACGGCGACGGCGCTTTCAAAGATCCGGTCGGCAAGATATGGGAGCTGGCGGACCCGATCGTTTCCCCCGGCTATACGGAAGGCCTTAACGGGACTCCGAACGAGCTGAAGCTCAAATACCTGGCCGATACCGCCCTCAAGGGCCTCTCCGAGCAGGAGATGGAAGACAAGGCCCGCGAGGCGATCCGCGCCAAGGAGAAGGATCTGCAGGGCAAGATGGCATCCCAGGGCACGACGCCGCGCCGCCTGACCGATCTTTTGGGCTCTCTGTGCGACCTGACAAGCGGATCCGGCGACAAGGGGACCCCGATCGTCTATATCCAGGGTTATTTCGATAACTACGCTGACGAATGGTGATCATCAGTTGCCGGAGAGACGGTTTCACTGCAGGTTTCGGGCAAAACGGCCCGGGATAAGAGGCTACGAAGCCTGACAGGCAAAAAACGCAGGGGAGATATCCCCGAAAAGCCTCGGACCACAGCCAAATCAGATGGAAAAGCCGCCATTGCGCGGCTTTTTCTTTACAACGGTCGTTTGCGATCAAATGACATAAGCGGAGATAACACCTTAAAAGCCGTATCTTCCGCAAAAGACATGGCATGAGTTTATCAATTAAAAATCTGTTTCAAAAGCCGCCCCAATGGGTGGTTTTTCATGTTTTTTTTGGCCGTATTTTATCCCGAAAAACCCGTTTTCCTCCCCAAAAAACGCCTGTTCCATACGAGGAGGAGCGAGCAGTGCAGCGGATTTCCGGAAGGCATTTTGCAGCACATTTGTCACAAAAGCGCTTTCGAAACCGAAAATACTATTGCAATATTGAAATATATTTGATATAATACTTTCAGAACTGATATAAATATTACAATTATGAAATATCATATTTCATGAGTATTTCGAAACTATATCATAATGTGTGTTTTTTGAAAGAGACAGACAGATGAAATACATTGAAAGAACGGATTACCTGGACCAGCTTGAGGAACAGCTGGGGACGCAGGATATCAAACTGATCACCGGTATGCGGGGCACCGGAAAAACCGAGCTGCTGCTCGCGTTCATCCGCCGACTGAGGGAAAAGCGGGCGGATGTCAATATCATCTTCGCCGATCTTTCCGATCCGGCTTACGCGTCTTTGAAAAAGCACAGGCGGCTGCGGGCGTTTGCCGAGGCTCATTACAAGGAGGGGATGGCAAACCTCTTCCTGGTCGACGAGGTACGGGAATGCAGCCATTTCGAGCTGGCGGCGAACGGTCTGCAGGCCGGGGGAAAATTCGATATCTACCTTGTTTCGCCAAGCCTGCCTGCTCCGGAAGGCGAGATCGCCGGGCTTTTTCCCGGAGGCTTCGCGCACATCCCCGTATACCCCTTCAGCTTCCGGGAGTTCTGCCTCTACTTTTCTGATGAAGGAGATAAACACCACCTTCTGGAGGAATACCTGCAGATGGGCGGGCTCGCGGGTTCATGGGCGTATCCATCCGGACATGACAGGATGGAATACCTTCAGGATATCTTTCTTCGTATTGTCAGGCGCGATCTCGCAGAGCTCTACCGGCTTTCCGATACATCCGTGCTGGAGCAGTTGGCCGCATACCTGGCAAAAGAGATCTCTTTACGCACCTCTCCGAACCGCATCAGCGAGAATCTGAACAGGAGCGCTGCGCCAGCCAACCACGTAACGACCGGGAAATACATCAAACACCTGATCAGCGCGTGCCTTCTCCACAGCGTGGGCCGGTATGATATCCGGGCAAGGCATGCTCTCAATACCTCTCAGAAATACTACCTGGCGGACACCGGTCTTCGTACCGCGGTTGCCGGTTACAGGGAGGAGGACCGCGGAAGGCTCCTCGAAAACGTCATCGCGGTCGAGCTCCTGCGAAGGGGCTGCAGCATTTCGATCGGCAAGTATTACCGGGATGAGGTCGATTTTATCGCTGAGAAGGGGATCCGGAGAGTATACATCCAGGCCGCTGAAAACATATCGGACGAGGGATCCTTCCGAAAAGAGATATCCCCGCTTCTCCGGATACGGGATGCCTACCCCAAGATACTCCTTGCGGATACCGGGAAGCCTGAATACGTGTATGAAGGAGTCCGGGTGATCGATACAGCCGACTGGGTGGCAGGAGAAGGGCTGTAAAAACACGAGGTGCGGGCCTTTCGGTCCGCACCTCGTATGGTATCGGCGTATCCTATCTGATATGACACTTTATATACCTGTACAGGTATTCATAGACATCATACCTGTCCAGCTCGTTGAGGACCTCATGCCGGGAATCCGGATATATCCTGAGCGTGACATCCTCCATCCCCGCGTCAATGTACATTTTACAGGCTTTCCTGACGCCTTCGCCGAGGCCGCCCACCGGATCCCTGCCGCCGGATATGACGAGCAGGGGCAGGCCCTTCGGCAGTTTCCCGGCGCCTTCAGCGCTGCAGGCCTCCAGCACCGCCTGGAACAGGCCCTTATAACCGGCCAGCGTAAAGGGGAAGCCGCACTTTGGATCCGCCTTGTATATTTCCACGATCTCCACGTCCCTGGTCAGCCAGCTGCGCGCGGCATCCTCGTGCGTGATATCGAAACCTTCGTATGCACCGCTTCCCGCTTTTCCCCTGCCGAACGGACTTAGGTGCCGCCAGCCGTACTGCTTCGCCTGCTCTTCCAGGCGCTCGAGGGCGGCCTGAGAAGCTTCCGGCGGCGTGAAGCCGGTTCCCATGATGACCGCTCCCGCGAGGCCCTGGCCGCGGTCTGCCAGATACGCGCGCAGCAGGTACGAGCCCATGCTGTGGCCGAGCATGAAATAGGGAACGCTCGGGTATTTTTCACCGATGATGCCGCGCAGGGCGTGCATATCGTCCTTCATGATGCCGCAGGGGCGGCTTTCGCTGATATAGCCCAGGTCTTCATCCCGCGAAACGGAACCGCCGTGCCCGGCATGATCGTTCGCGCAGACCAGTATGCTCCTGTCCGCCAGCCAACGGGCAAAATCATCATACCTCTCCTTGTGTTCGCTCATGCCGTGCGTGATCTGGAGGATCGCCTCCGGCGAAGCCTGCGGCAG
>DBXA01000144.1:32187-36624 GCA_002309235.1 Christensenella sp. UBA1224
GCGGTTCACAGCCCGTAGACGGCCGCCGCCTTTTCTTTGAGGTAATCACAGTACACGTTCGGATCGAAGGGCTCGCCGAGCGCCTTTTCCAGCAGCTCATCCGCCCGTACGGTCTTTCCGTACTTCCAGATACGTTCCCTGAGCCAGGCGTTGACCGGCGCGAACTCGCCCCTTGCCATGCAGCCTTCCACATCCACATCNNNNTGCCCAGCGCATAGGAGGGGAAGTAGCCGATCAGGCCGGTAGACCAGTGGCTGTCCTGCAGTACACCGCGCCTGTCATCCGGTACCTCAAGGCCCAGGTACTCCCTGTACAGCCTGTTCCATTCACCGGGCAGGTCATGTACGGACAGTTCACCGCGCAGCAGCCTCTTTTCCAGCTCGTAGCGGATCATGATATGCAGGCAGTAGGTGATCTCATCCGCTTCGATGCGCACCAGGGAGGGACGCGCCTTGTTGACCGCCTTCCAGAGCTGCAGAGCGGAGACGCCCTTCATATTTTCCGGGAAAGCCTCCGCAAAAAGCGGGTGCAGGTATCCGATAAATTCGCGGCTGCGCCCGAGTATGTTCTCATAGAACCTGCTCTGGCTTTCATGCATGGCCATGGAGACGCCGCCATCGAGCACGGTATAGGCCAGATCGTCCGCGCTGTTCAGATTATAGAGGGCGTGGCCGCCCTCGTGCATCACGCTGAAGAAGGAGGCGGCGAAATTATCGCGGTATTTTGTGGTGATCCGCACATCATTGCGGGAGCCTATGGATGTGGTAAACGGATGCTCCGTTGTGGAGAGGCCGCAGTGCTCCATATCGATCCCCATGATCTTCATCACATCGCGGGCCAGCTTTTCCTGCCTGCTGTCCTCAAACGCGCCGTACAGGCAGGAATCGTCCACCTGCGGGGCTTCCTGAATGGCCTTTATCACAGGCACGATGCCCGTGCGCACCACGGAGAAGAAGGAATCGCACTTTTCCATGGTAAGGCCTTCCTCATATTCGCCCAGCCAATGGTCGTACGGATCCTTATCCGGCTCGAGATACGCGGCAAAGCGCGCGGCTGCCGCAAAAATCTTTTCAAGATAGGGCTCAAACATGGCGAAATCGCTCTGCTCCTTCGCCTTATGCCATACGGCATCCGACATGACGAGGAGCTTCCGGTAGCCGATATACTCCTCCATGGGGATCTTCTTCTTTTTGCGGATATCCTTTAGGAGCAGGTATACCATGCGCTTTTCCTTATCCGTAAGCTCATCCCTGTTCTCATCCAGGTATTCCAGCAGGCTTACCGTTTTCTCCGCTGTGCTGATCTTATAGCTCTCGGCGCTGAGTATCCCCAGGGCATGGGCCCGGTTTTCCGCGGTACCACCCGGCGCGGTGGTAGCGCCGTCAAAATTGATGAGAGACATGGCATGGCTGTAGGCGCTCAGCCGCGACTGCAGCTCCATCAGGGCTTTTTTTGCTTCTTTTATATCCATTTGTCTCACCTGTACCCTTCTCAGAGCGAACGCTCCAGCCTCACGCAGCAGCCTATGAACAGGATTTCCTTCAGGGCCAGCGTCTCATTGCGGTATTCCCTGTCATAGCTTTCCAGCATCACCATGGCGCCGGGCAGCTTCCTGACCCTGCGCGCCCGGCGCAGGTCTCCCTTGCGCAGCAGCATGACCGCGCCATCCACCGGCACCGGCTCCGGCACGCAAAGGAGCAGGTCTCCCGCCCGTATGCCGAACCCCGAAAGGGAATCATCCGGCATGCGGAAGTAAACCACCTTTTCCGGGTGTCCGCCTTCGATCCTGCCGCCGATGACCGGCTGCACGCGGTGGTCGATCACCACGCCGTCTTCACCCACCACGGGCACTCTCTTGAGTACGCCGCCAAGGGCATCCAGCCAGCCGGAGGCATCCGCCTCCACCTGCTGCTTTTCCTCGGTGGTCAGTTTTCTGTCTTCCGGCTCGGCCGCGATGATGTAAGGCCGCGGCTTTGGCCGCAGCTTTACCGGGCCCTCGTTCGCGGCGTCTATCTCTGCCGTCATAGGCATTACTGAGCCCTCGACGCCAAGTATCTTCATGATCCGCTGGGACTGTTCGTCCGAAATGATGCGCGTACCTGCCTCTATATCGCGTATGACGCTTTCGGCCATGCCGGCCTTTTTTCCCAGCTGCTTCTGCGTCATGCCCTTGGCCGTGCGCGCCTGTTTTATGATATCTCCCATACGGCTGCCTGCCAAATCCAACACCCCTCACACAAATGCATTTACGCCTTTTTTTCTGATTGTAGCACTTCCGGACGGCTGTGGCAAGGCGGATGCGGGCTTGAAACACCTAAAGACGCAAACATGTTATCGTTGCAGAGGGCTCTTTTTTGATAGAGTTACAGATGAGTAATTCCATGCATATATATATTCTACCGGTTTCACCAAAATCTATTATTTAGGGGATTCCATCTTTACTATCGACTGTGTGAGTGATGTTATGAGAGAAAGAGCTATACATCACCATGCTGTTTGGTTGTGCGAACCTGCTCATGTGCATACACGGTGGCAGAATTAAGGAGTTCTTCTCTATTTGCCTTGGATGATTTCTGCCCTGAACGCCTCAAAGAAGGGGCATTGGGGGTAGAATTATGGGGATCCGGGTCGAAAAATAGGTCAATTACTGAGTATAACGACTTATATCACTGAAGTTTGGAATTTGCTCTCTTTGTTCAGCATTTCCCTAAGACGAATATCAGGAAAAATTATTTTTTTGATTCGGTTGAAACAAATACCCATGGCTTTGATTGAAACAGATTTCCCGGGCTGCCAACACGGGAAAATACCGATGTCTAAATGTATCCGGCGGCGAACTTACATATTCATGGATGCGTTTATTGACACTCCATCCGTGATAATGATACAATAAGCCGCCTGAAACGGCAGGAGTTACGCCGCTTTCTGAAGAGGCAGAAAAAGAAACAGTTTCTGAAATAAAGAGATCAAGTCCATGGTGCAATTCACACTCTCACTTGCGGGAACAGCCATAGGCGTTGCCGCCATGTACCCTTCCACACGGGATTTCTGCGCGGGATATCTGACAGAGGAAGCGCCTTCTTTCTGCGTCGGGATCACGCGGGAGGATATCGATTTCGAGCGTGAGATGACTTCCAAAGCCGGAGGAGCGGCAAATCCTCCTTCCGATGCATCTCTTGAGATCGCCGCCCTGCACCGCAAGCTTTCCATCCCGCTCCTCGAACGCGATACTCTCATTTTTCACGGCAGCGCCGTGGCAAAGGACGGGCGCGCCTATATCTTTACCGCGCCTTCCGGCACGGGAAAGACCACGCACGCGCGGCTCTGGCTGGAGAATATCCCGGGGTCATACATCCTGAACGGCGATAAGCCGCTCCTGCGCATCACAAACGACGGCGTCATCGCCTGCGGCACGCCCTGGCAGGGGAAAGAGCGCTGCGGTACGAATGAGATGCTGCCGCTTGAAGCGATCTGCATACTTGAGCGCGCGCAGGAAAACCGCATCGAAAGGATCGATATGAAGTACGCCTATAAAACCCTCGTGCGGCAGACCTACAGGCCGAAGGAAGCGCAGGCGCTCATTTCTGCGTATACGCTGATCGAAAAGATGGGGAAAGCCGTAAAGCTTTACCGCCTGAGCTGCAACACGCAAAACGAAGCGGCCCTTGTGAGCTGGCGAGGCATGCGGCCCACGGTATGCGTTTATGAAAGACATGCCGCGCTGCCTGATCAGGGGAGCTGTAACGGGGAAAACACAGGGGGACCGGAAAAATAACGCTTTCTTTAAGATCCTTTCCCGTAACGATCTCCTCTAAGGTATATACTGTGACATACGGTTTGCGGTTGAGTTTCATGGATCCGCATTGGCCGGGAGAGATACACATATGAAAAAGAATAATACCTCCTACATTACCAACGCCGCGGCAACAGCCGCGCTTTATGTGGCGTTTACCTATATCAGTTCCATACTGGGCCTTTCCTCGGGCGTCGTACAGTTGCGCATATCGGAAGCGCTGTGCGTACTGCCTGTATTTACCCCGGCGGCGATCCCGGGCTTGACAGTCGGATGCTTTCTTGCGAACCTGCTGACGGGATGCCTGCCCTGGGATATCGTGTTCGGCACGCTCGCGACGCTGATCGGCGCCATCGGTACCAGGCTCCTGAGGAAAAAGAAATTCCTCTCCTTCCTGCCGCCCATCGTTTCCAACACAATCATCATCCCCATCGTTCTCATGAAGGTCTACGCGGTGGAGACGGCTTATCCCATCATCGTACTGTGCGTTTTCGCCGGCGAAGCCGTTTCGATAGCCGTTTTCGGCGGCGTCCTGTACGCACTTTGCGCAAAGCATAAAATATTCTGACGGAGGACAATATGCTCGATATCCAACAGGTGACCAAGAAATACCTCGGCGTGACGGCCGTGGATAACGTATCCTT
>DBXA01000116.1:0-168 GCA_002309235.1 Christensenella sp. UBA1224
ATGGCGGAGAATTGCGGGCTGTCTTCATGGCGAAGGATTTCACCTTTTGCCAGCTGTGCGCGAATGTGTACGATGGATACTTCTCTTTCCGCATTGGGATCGGAGATGGGTATACCTGGCCCGGGTTTATGGAGACGCTGACAGAGTACTTTGCCTGATGAGATATAC
>DBXA01000116.1:244-631 GCA_002309235.1 Christensenella sp. UBA1224
GGCGAAAAGTTAAGAGGCTGAAATAAGCCGGGTCAAAATTCTTCGTCAAAGCTGTATATATAGATGCTTAGAATTTAGAAAAAACCCTTGTTACACTCCCGGTTGAGAAGATCTCCCGCAGCGGAGGTTTCGAAAATGACGTTNNNTTCACAATTCGTAGTCTAAACCTATATATAGGGGTTTAGACTACGAATCGTTACACTTCCGAAGTAAGCAGGGCTCAGGAGTTCGCCCTGCCAACTTCGCGAAGTGCCCGAGTAACCTCCCGGCCAAGAAGAACCATCGGGAAGCGGAGGTTTAGAAAGATACCCTGAAATAGCTTATGCCCGTCAGAAATTCTTCTTCTACACCTATATAAGGTGGTGTAGAAGAAGAATTTCTGTCGTT
>DBXA01000116.1:690-827 GCA_002309235.1 Christensenella sp. UBA1224
GAGAGCAACAGTAACCGCGCGGCTCAGAAGAACTATCGGGAAACTAAGGTTTAGAAAAACTCAGAACGCAGTGTACACTGCCGAAAAAAACTTCATATACCTATAAGAGCAGGTGTAGAAGAAGAATTTCTGTCGTT
>DBXA01000116.1:897-1332 GCA_002309235.1 Christensenella sp. UBA1224
GGCAGAGCAGACACAGGTCGTGCGGATGCGGAGCCAATGCCGATAGGGGATCAAACTATGCGGGCGATGCATGCATCGCCTTGGGAAAGACAGAAAAGGATACGAAATCTGCTGTAGCGGCGACCTCAAGGTCGCCACGTAGCCTGTTGCGTAAAACTTAGAGAAACGCGGCGGCGTAAATCGTCTCGCCTGCGGGCTCAGGCAGTCGCGGTTCTGGATCCATACTATGGATGTCTCGCCTGCGGGCTCTCGACTGCGGTGTCTCGACTGCGGTCTCGGTCAGGATCGGCTCTTGGTCCACACTATGGACCAATTCAGTACCGATCCCCGCCTAAAGGCGCGGTCAGGTTTGGCTCTCGATGTTCTCGGCTGCGGCCTCAGTCGTCGCGGGTCTGACAGCCTGCTGGGCTGTCTCGCCTGCGGGCTCTCGACTGC
>DBXA01000116.1:1389-3385 GCA_002309235.1 Christensenella sp. UBA1224
GCGCAGTCAGGTTTGGCTCTCGATGTCCAGAGGACATCGATTCAGTACCAAACCCCGCCTACGGCGCATTCAAGACCGTTCCCACTCACCATAAATGGTTCGTGCCACAGGGCATCGATTCAGTACCAAACCCCGCCTATGGCGCATTCATTACCGCTTCTCGGCTGCGGCCTCGGTCCGGCACGGCTCTAACAGCTCACAGGGCTGTTATTCAGTACCGTGCCCCACTTCGTGCCCACACTTCGTGTGCGCCGCTACGGCGTGCTGATATCCCCTCATATGCTCCCGGTTTGGCGGGTATGCCCGCCTGCGCGGCTTTCGTCTTCTGTTGGGGCAGGAACCATATCTGCGAGGCGGCGCATGCGCCGCCAAATGACGATCAGGTGAGGCGGCTGTTCTCTGTAGCGGCGGCCTCAAGGCCGCCACGTTACTTGTTGCGTTAAGCACACAGGACCATGGCGGCGTTGACGCCGCCGCTACAACATACCGACATCCCCTTATAAGCTTTCGGTTTGGCGGGCATGCCCGCCAAAGCAGCCCTTGTCTCCTGTTGGGGCAGGAACCGTACCTGCGAGGCGGCGCTTGCGCCGCTATACTCAGACTATGTGAGGATACCGGGGTTGCAGCGGCGGCCTCAAAGCCGCCACGCAGCCTGTGTGATTATCGATCAAGAACATGGCAGCAGGATGCTGCCGCTGCGCACATCACCTTTTATTCTACCGGTTTGGCGGGCATGCCCGCCTGCGAGGCCTTCGTCTCCTGTTGGGACAGGCATATCGCGCTCACCGGGGCATATCGCATTTGCGAAGCAAACTTTCCGCGCCTGTCAAAAACGCGAAAGGAATATCCCCAGCACCATCCACGCCGCCAGCGAATAGAAATTGCCGTGCTCGTCCCGGCCCTCTTCGTAGATCTTCCGGGCGCGTTCCTTATCGAGCAGCTCGAAGCCATCGAAAAGCTCGGAACCCTCCGCCCCTTCCTGGCTGAGGCTGCTCACGTCATCCAGCGTGATCTCCGCCAGGAGGAAGGCGTTGCTCTCGTCTGTTATGCCGGGCGTGCAGAAGGTGCATGGATTGAGCACGGTCACCCTATCGCCTTCCCGCACGGTGAGGCCGCTCTCCTCGTGTATCTCGCGTATCGCGGCATTGACGAGCGGTTTTTTGCTCTTTTTGTCCTCTTCATCCAGAAGCCCTGCCACAGGGCTGAGCAGGAACCGCCCTATCGGGTAGCGGTATTCATATGACATGAGAAGGCGCGTCCCGATGCCTGTTATGTGAAGCACGACGGCGACCGTAACGGCATCCGGGAGCATCTCTCTGGCAGCCGCGTCCGACATGGAGGCGACAAGGTCCTCCTTCTTCCGCCGCGAGGCTTCGAAATAGTGCTTTCCAGGCGCGTATTTGAGGTCGTAGCAGTTCAGGAACCTCGTTTCGTAAAGCGTATCTATTTTCTCATGCCCTATTTCCCTGTTCATACAGCCATCTCCCATATCTTATCCGTGTTTCTTTTATACTTTTACGAATTCCAGCAGTGATATGCCGTGCGTCGGCAGTGTAAAGCGGTGGGTGATGCTCCCTCCGTTCACCTGCAGGATGGCAGGCGCTTCGCAGTATTCCAGGCCGGATCTCGCTTCGATCGCGGCCCTCTGGCCTTCGTTTGGGTAATCAGGCCGGCCCTGTCGTACCCATTCCGCGTATGCGTTGGAATGTTCCGCGTCGATGCTCGTATGCCGCAGCTGCATGCTGCCTTCCGTCGGCAGGTTGACGAGAGTAAGGCAGATGTCGAATCCTTCCTTCCGGTCCCAGTCGTCGTGGTGGCAGTACAGGAGCACCTGCAGTCTGTCCCCGCCGTCCATTACGGCCCAGCCGTCCACCTCCGGTCCTTCTGCCGTACCGTTGAGGTCCTTGTAGGAAAGCGGATCCATATCCCGGGAGGAGGTGAGGGAGACCCTCTGCGTGCCAAGCCGGGCGAGCATCCGGAACAGGTTGAACACCGC
>DBXA01000116.1:3512-5585 GCA_002309235.1 Christensenella sp. UBA1224
TAGGAAGCGTAGTATTCCGTATTGCGGAAATTCAGATTGAAATTGTCGAAACGGCCGCCCGCCGCCCAGCCGTCCGGGTCCGCCTCGGAGAGGACGCACTCCAGCCGGCCATACCCGTATTCTTTTATTATGGCGCACTGCGTGCGTACGTTCGCCAGCCATTCCTGCACGGAAGGGATCTGCTTTTTCGCCAGCGTGTCGAAGCGGTATCCGCCGCCCTTGGTGTGGAAGGACGTGAAATCGATGCGCGTGCCTTTTTTGCCGGAATAGAAATTGACTCCGTCGCGGATATGACCCAGGAAGCCGCGAAGATATCGGCTTGCCCTGCCTTCCGGGTCGCGCGTGCCGCAGGTGGCGGGTCCGCCGAAACGCGCTTTCGGCATGGCAGCGTGCACTGCCGCCTCTGTGTAATCGTAAAGCTTCCAGTATTCTTCAGGCGTTCCGCGCCAGTAGAAGATATCCGGTTCGTTCCACATCTCAAAGTACCAGGTTTTCACTTCCCCTTCGCCGTAGCGCTCTTTCAGGTGGGAAATGAGGCCGAATATCAGATGATACCATTTCTCATAATCCTTGGGCGGCATGGCCCAGCCCACGCGCTGGTATTCGCTCATGCCGTAAGCGATCTGGTAATACCGCCCGTTTTCGGCATCTCTGGGGTCCGCCAGGTCGCGCGGCATAAAACCAAGCTCGAAGAAGGGCTTGCAGCCGCTGCCCAGCCAGATATCGATCATACGGTCGATCACCTCATAGCTGTACACGGAGTTCCCGTCCTCGTCCTCGATGTAGACGTTGGTGGAGCCCCATTTGTAAAAGGCGTGCAGTATGCCGGTGCACAGCATGTGGTGAGCGCGCATGTAATATGGCTTTTCAAGCCTGCCGAACTTTTTTATCAGTTCCATGCCGCCGGGTGAATGCGTGTAATTGCATTCGTCATAACCGATATAATTCCATGTATGGGCGATCTTTCCGCACCATACGGAAGCATCCACATTTACTTTTACCTGTTCCATTTTTTCTCCCTGTTCTTTGCACTTATCCCGGTCTCAGGCATGTATGCCCTCTACCGCAAGTGTAGCATAAGCCGGGCTGAAAAACAATCTGCAGAGATCGTCTTTCGGGACGGGCACTTTCTTTGCGCGGGTTTTCGGAGTATACGCGGATCGTGCCTTAACCGGCACCGACGGATGGAATATGGCGTGCAAGAGTATTTTGATATGAAGGTATCGGAGGTTTAACCGCCTCTGTTTCGGAAGGCTTAACGCAACATGATATGGAAACAATCGACCGTGCAATGATATGCGTCGCTTTTTTCGAAAGCGCCTGCCATGGACCCGCGGCATCCCTGATCCGGTGGAAGGTATGCGGTATCGTGGTGAAGGAGATCACAGATCCGCTGTTGCGTTCTTTCGAAGGATCCGGATTCTGCCTGCCGGAACCGGAGGACATTAAACGGGTTTCGCGCGTTCCCATGGCAGGACGGGGATCGGGTCCGGCCGTTTCATATTCGCAGCCGCTCTCCGGCGCCAGGCGATCTCTTCATCATCCAGGAGGGAGACTTCGGCCAGACAGACGCCGGCACTGCTTCCCAATTTCAGCGTGATCGCGTCCGCCGACAGCGGTTTGTCGGGGAAAAAGGCTTCCCGCCTTGTTTTTTTTCCTTGCTTTGCGCAGGAGAATACCTTCTCTCCGTTCAGGAAAGCGTTGACGGTCGCTTCGTCCGGCGCAAGGCCGCGCGTTTGGAAGGTGATCTCTATGAAATTGAACAGCACCGGGGCATCCCAACGGAAGCGCAGTTCCGGCATAGCGTCCTCAGGGAGGGGAAGCCATGCGTGCGGCAGATCTCCTGCGGCGCGTGAATAACCATCCGTTATACTGCGGGCTTCTCCTCCCACCGCTTCGCTGCTTGCGGTTATATCCGCCTTGAGCAGCAGATTTCCCTGGTACAGATACGAGCGGCCCGGTATGTACATTGCTTCCTGCTGCAGCCGGTCCTGCAGGTCTGCGATATATTTCGCCGACAGCTCTGCCGGATCGATCTGCCTGCGGACGCATATGCCGGCTGCCGTACCCGCT